>JAYVIO010000212.1:0-4266 GCA_043770175.1 Verrucomicrobiales bacterium
GGCGTGCTGTGATCGGCGAAGTGCTTCGGCGGATCATCCTCGTGCTCCTGCTCCATGCTGACTTCCTTGCGGCGGGAGCGGCGGCGGGTTTCGTTGAAGACGAGATTGCGGGTGATGGTGAAGAGCCAGGTGGTGAACTTGGCGGTGACCTCGTAACGCGGCGCGCTGCGCCAGACGCGGATGAAGACCTGCTGCGCGATGTCGTGTGCGTCGTCGAGGTTGTTCAACATGCGGGCGCAGGTGCCGATGATGGCGCTCTGATGCAGTTCGACGAGTCGTTCAAAGGCTTTCACATCGCCCTCTTTGACGCGGAGCATGAGCCGGACGCTTTCCTGATCCGAAGACTCATCCACACCGTCGGCAGCGGCCTGCGGCGGGGAAATGGGAGCGATCCGTTCCGGTTCGGGCATGAGGTAGGCGGGCAGTGTTGGCGCCATGCTAGCGAGGGTCATGCGCGATGTAAACCACCGGCACGGTGGAATGGTTGCGCACGAAAGTTTGACGCTGCCATGGCCGCCGCTAGCTTCGGCGATCATGAATGATCAAATCTGGGACACGACTTTCCGCGAACTTTTCGAGCGCTGCGCCAAACTGCATCGCGGTGGCGACACGCGAGCTGCGAACTGGTTTACGGCGGCGGACGAATCGTTTTTGGACGGCATTGGCTACACGACGCAGGAGTTTTTTGACTTTGTGGACGATCACTGCCGCTACGGAGCCGAAGGGCCGACGCTGGAGACGAGCTTGCTCGTCGCGGCGGTGCGGCGGGATTACTTCCGCGTGCTGCAACACGGCAAACGCAGCGGCAAGATCGTGCCGCCGAGTGAGTTGCCGCCCAAACCGGCTGCGGTGGATGGCATCCCGTGGCTGCCGCGTTTGATCGTTAAAGCACGGGCTAAACTGAAGGGCGAGATGGACCCGGACACGATGTTCGGCTGCGGCGGAGATCGTGCCTTCTTTGAACAGCACAAACTGCACCCGGCGGACTTTTTGCGCGTGACTTGGGCGGCAGGAGATGATGATCGGAAAATCATCGAGTGGGTGAGGGGGGGCGATTTTTAATCGCCAAGTGTGGCGGGAATCGGCGATTAAAAATCGCCGCCCCGGTCACTTCTTCGGCTCCACGCCGCCTTCCTTGGCGACTTCGTCTTTTTTCTGCTGCACAGCGGCCGAGCCTAGATCGAGGAGTTTGGGAGCTTCGCCGCCTTTGGGGACGAATTTCAAGGCGACGCCATTGATGCAGAAGCGGCGATTGGTGGGGGTTTTGAAGCCTTCGCCTTCGAAGACGTGGCCGAGGTGCGCGTCGCAGCGTTTGCAGACGGTTTCGATGCGCTTCATGCCGTGGCTGTTATCCACTTTTTCGAAGACGCCCTTCGCTTTGGAGGAATCATAGAAGGACGGCCAGCCGCAGCCGGAGTGGAATTTTTCCTTGGAGGTGAACAGCTCGGCACCGCAGCACACGCAGTAGTAAGTGCCTTCGCCCTGCTTCTCGAATTCAGCATAAGCCGCGCCGTTGGGCCGCTCGGTTCCGCGCATGCGGGCGACTTCAAATTGCTCGACGGTGAGGAGTTTCTTCCATTCGTCGTCGGACTTCACAACTTCGGGCTTGGGCATGGCGGGTGTGTCAGTTTTGGGTTTGTCCTCGGCCTGGGCGATGCAAAAAGCGGCGGCGAGGGCGGAAAGGAAGGTGAGGCGGTATTTCATGGCGTGTGGTTGCTGATACGTGGGAGGAGAGGGCAAGATTGCTTATTCCGCAAAAAGACGCGGCTTCAATCATCATCCTCACGTGCGGTCTGGCCGATGTTCCAGAGCAGCAGACGGAAGCCGGCGTCGGGGTGGCGTTCGGCGGAGGCGGCCTGTCGTCGGAAGGAGGCGAGCAGTTCCTGGCGCTCGGAGGTGGTGTAGGCACCGCCACGCAGCGCACCCTGGTCAGGCATGGTGCTCCATGAATCGGAGACCCATTCCCAGACGTTCCCGGAGAGGTCGAACAAGCCGCGGCCATCGGCACGGAAGGAGCCGACCGGCGCTGCTTCGGCTGCGCCGTCGTTGTAATTGGCGATGGATTTCTTGCCGCTGCTGTCGGCGGTTTTGTCGAGGTAGTTGCCGGATTTGGCCGGTGGTGGCCAGATGAAGCCCCAGGGATAGATGCCCTCGATGCGCAGGCTGCGTTCGGCGGGGGTCTGGCCGAGTTCACGCGAGAGGTAGGCGGCCATGCTCCACTCGTCGTCGGTCGGCAGGCGGTATTCCTGATCGGGTTCGAGCAGGCCTTGAGCGCGCTCGCGATCTGTCAGCCAGCGGCAGAACTGTTCGGCTTCCGCGCGATTGACCATCGTCACGGGAAGATCGGGGGCGGCGTCGAGCACGCGGCCATCGACCGGCGGCTGATTCGTGGCCTTGGCGAATTCAGCGAAGTCTTTGCGGCGTGTTTCGGTGCTGGCGAGCATGGCCTTGCCGAGCGGCACGAACTTGATACCGAGACTGTTTTGCCACGACTTGCCGAAGACAACCGAGCCAGTGGCCTTCAGTCGCAGGTTGAAACTGATGCTTTGCTTTTCCTTCAACTTGCCGCTGGCGATCTCAGGCTTGTAACCGGGCAGGCGCACTTCGTAGCTGAAGTTCTCAGCACGTATTTTGGGCAATGCCAGCGGTGTGCGTCCGACGACACGCTCGCCTTCTAAGACCTCGGCTCCGGCAGGTGTGCTGGCGATATTGAGGCTGCCGAACTTCACAGCCACGATCTCAGTACGGATGGCGCTGTGGCCGGCCTTGGGCTTGGAAGCACCCGGCATGACAGGAATAATCGCGGGCTTCCAAACATACTCATGATCAGGATCGAGCCGGCCGGACTGCCGCTCCATCGCCGTCATCCAGGCGCAGAAGGCATCCGCTTCTTCTTTGGCCATCACGGCGGCGTACAGCGTGGTCTTGTCCGGCAGCGTGACAGGTGTCACTTCGTATTCCGCAGCGCCATAGGTGGCTTCGAGGAAAGTGCGAAACAGCAGCGCATCGAGCGGCAGATCGGCCACATGGCGGTCCTGTTTATAAGTGAACCATTGCTTGAGCCGGTTCTGCCACGGTTTGCCCGATGTGGGCGGCTGTGGACGCACGGGCAGCACGGGCAGCGGTTTGACCGGCAACGGAATTTCATACGCCCATTCGCGCTGATGTTTCGCCATCACGAGGCCGCTGGCGACGAGGAACGAGCCGAGCGTGGTGAGGATGGCCGCACGGCTGAAGCGGCGCACGAAGCTCTCGGGTTTTTTGTCACCGACATGCTGCAGTGCCTCGGCGAAATCCGAAGCGGTGGCAAAACGGCGCGTGAGGTCGCTTTCGCAGGCTGTGCAAATGACGCGGTTGAGGTCCAGCCAGAAAGGCCACTCCTCATCGGAGAGATTTTCCGGCACCTCGGGGAATTCCATGCGGTCTTTGCCGCTGCTCATCTCATAGAGCACCTTGCCGAGGCTGTAGATGTCCGCCTGCGCCGTGCCGGGGCCTTCGGGCGGCACGAAGCCTTCGGTGCCCACGAAGGTGCGCTCCCCAAACGCGGCGACGAGGCCGATGTCCGCCAGTTTGCACACGCCGCCGACGAAGATGATGTTCGAGGGCTTGATGTCACGGTGCGTGAGACCGTGATTGTGCATGTAGTGCAGCGCATCGGCCATGTACACGCCCGCATCGCGGCAGAAGAACGGATCAAGCCGCCCATGGCGCTTCATATCCGTGGTGAGCGTGCGGGGGACGTAGGTCTGCGTGTTGGAGATGTTTGCGCCTTCCTCGGCATCGTCCGCCAACTCCATCACGCAGTAGTAGAAGCCGCGTTTTTCATTCCAGCCGACGTGCAGAATGTGCACGAGGCAGGGATGGCCGCGTGAGATCGGCTCGAACTGCTGGATGCCCTGGAACTCGCGATGGAAGGTGCGCGTGAGTTCAAAATCCTCGCGCCAGACGATCTTCACCGCCCGCAGTGCTCCGGTCACGCTTTGCGCCAGCCAGACTTCACCATACGCACCGGAGCCGATGCGCTTGAGCAACGTGTAGTCGGGAATGACAATGTCATCGCGATGCGAGGGCGGACCGTTCTTGTCGCGGCTTTTCACCTTCTCCTGCGCTGTGGGCGGCGCAATCGGTGGTGCGGGCAGGTCTGCCTCAGAGGCATCGGACTCTGGCGCTGATTCCCGCTCCTCCGCTTCTTCCGTCAGCAACGGCACAACGACCTCCTCGTCCGCGATCACGGAAGGGGAGTCAGGTGCGGCTGGCAGGACGGCG
>JAYVIO010000213.1:0-34584 GCA_043770175.1 Verrucomicrobiales bacterium
CCCGCCCCCGATGCCGCCTGGCGAGTGTGGAAGCCGCGCGCGAGCAGCAGTGCGGAAGCGGTGGACAGCCCATCGCAGGCCTCACATCTGTCCAAACCGCTCGTCATCGGCCTGCCCGCCGCCGCCTGCCGCACCATCGGCTTGGTCTTGCCCCAGGCCGAGAGCGACCTGCTAGAGCAGATCATCGTCACCCAGCTTGAACGTCGGGGGTTCAAGCTCGAACAGGATGCCGCAGGAAAAAATTACCGCTGGCACCTGCTCGGCAACCTCGGTGGCCAGACCATCGTCAGTGTCGATCTTCTAGCCGATCCCTTCCCTGAAACACTCGCCGCCGCCCATGCGAGCGATTACACCGCAGCATTGCGCCTCGCTCAGCTACCTGCAGGCCATATCGTGATCATTGATGAGCAGGGGGATCTCGTGCTCGCGGCCAGTCATCAGGGCAAGCTCTACCACAGCCATATTTTTGCCCAAACACCCGCCACCGAGGAAGCGCTGGCACTGGAGATCACTCTGGCTCGTCTCACGCTGGAGTCTGACCTGGGAACCGACAGCATCACCGGCGTGGCACTTATCGGCGCAAACTTTGAACGTGGCTTGGTGACACGACTCAGCTCCGTGCTCGACCTGCCGGTGCGTATAGTCGCTGATCTACCGCCGAACACCGCACTCGACACCCGCAACTGGGGCAAAATGCTCCCCGCCGGCATCCGCACTGCCCAGACCGCCAGCGTGCGCCGTGGCAAACTCACCCGCGCACTCGTTCTCGGCGGCATGCTTTACGTCTCGCTCGCGTTTCTGGCATTCGCTTACTTGAATTTTCAAGAGCAACGTGCCGCCAGACTCGCGGAGGAAGTCGAGGCCACCAGCGAACCCGCCGCCGCCGTGCGTCAGGCCAATGAACGCTGGAAAGTACTCGGCCCGGCCATCGAACCGAAACGTTATCCGCTGTTTCTACTGGCGGAAATCAACCGCATCATGCCCGGCAGCGGCATCGTGATCCGCGATTTCGAGGTCAAGGGCAACGAGATCGACATCAAGGGGGAGGCGCGCGACGCCCAGCTCGCCTTCCAGTTCATCGAAGACTTCAAAAAGAACCGCATCCTCAGCCGCTACGAATGGACCAATCCCCGCCCCGAAGTCAAAGGCACCACCGCCACCTTCCGCGCCCAAGGCAAGCTGCCGTGACCTGTGTAAACGCAGGAATGACGAATAAAACCCAATCTCAAATGCTCACCCGCATGTCATCCCATCAGATCACCGCCATTCCTCCCTATTTTTCCGCCTTTGCGGCCATCATTCGTCATTCGTCATTCTGATTTCGTCATTCCCTCCCTCATGGCCCTCGCCCTCACCCAACGTGAACGAAAACTGCTCGCAGCCTGCATCAGCGCGCTGCTGCTCATGGCCACGTTCATCATTCTCAAACAGTTTCTCGACCGCCGCACCGCCGTGCTGGCACGCATCACCGCCCTCGAAAGTGAAAAGCGCGAAAACGAAGGCTACCTGGCCGATCGCGAGTTCTGGGAAAAACGGGCCGCGTGGCTGAGCCAGAACATGCCCGTCACTGAAAGCCTCGGCACCGCTCAGGCCCAGTTGCTGGAGGAAATTCAGAACGTCGCGCTCGATTACCAGCTCCAGGTGCAGAAGCAGCAGCTCCTGCCCGACGCCGCCGACAGCAAGCAGAACGCCGCCATTTATCGTGAAGTCGCCGTCGAAGTGCGTCTGCGTGGAGATCAATCCACCGTGCTCGGCTGGCTGGCTTCGCTGCAATCGCCCGAAAAATTTCAAGCCATCAAGCAGCTCGAACTCGAGATCGACTCCAAAGCCAAGGAAAAGACCCCGCAGGTGTTGTGCAACCTCGTTCTGGCCCGATGGTTCAAACCTGAAGCCGGACTCTGACCATGAAACCTTTTTCCATCTTTTTGCTGTTGGCCGCCTTCGCGCTGATGCCGCTCTCTGCGCAGCAACCTGCCCCTGCGGAGGCGCTGCCGCCGCTCACTACGGCGGATTTCGTTCCCCTGGCCACGGATAGTTTCGATCCCACGCTGCCCGAACTTCAGACAGCGCCCACGGCACCCGTAGGCCCGGTCGATCCCGACCTGCCACAGCCGTTTGATCCGGCCAGCCTCACCGCCATCGTGGAAAACTCGCCATTCACTCGCATTGTCAGCATCTCTGATTCACTCGTGCTCACCGGTATGGCCTACGTCGATGGCAAACCCGTTGTGACCATCTTTGACAAAACCGCCAAGCAGTCCCTCGTCGTTTCCGAGGAGCCGAACCTCAAGGGATGGAAACTCGTAGGCGCACAGCCAGCCGAAAAAATCGACTTTGCTCAGGCCAGGATCGCCATCGGCGGCGAAACCTTCAGCATCCGCCACACCGCCATAGGCAAGGATGAGATGAAAAAAGACAAAGGCGAACGCCGCCCTGAAGGCGGACCTGGCGGGCCGCCCGGCGGTGGCGACCGCTTCAGCCGCAGCAACAAGGGGCCAAGCGAGGAAGATCGCAAAAAGTACGAATCCCTCTCCGAAAAAGCCCGAGACAAATTCCGCGACGCTCTGAGAGAGAAATTCAGCGACGAAAAATTCCGCAACGCCCCCGAAGAAGACCGCCGCAACGCGGTGCGCAGCATCTTCGATAAAATCGAGAAGGACGACAAAGGCGGGCGTTAACAACGCCTGCACACCTCCTCTCCGGCCAATCCCGCTTCCAATCCATTTTTCATGCATCGCCGTCTCCCTGCCCTAACCTGCTCGCTCTTCGTCATCACCACGCTGGTGTGCGGCCAGAACGCCCCCGCCCCAGCTCCAACTGCCCCAGCGGCACAACCCGCCGCAGCACCGGCAGCGCCACTTTCCATCGTGCCGACACAGCCTGCGGCCGTTGCACCAGCAGCCCCTGCCGTTGCACCAGCGGCACCCGCTGCCGATGGCACCACACCGGCAGTTCCACCCGACGGCGCACGGCCACCGGTTGCTCCCGGTGGTGGCGGCTTCCCTGCTGGTCCCGGCGGTCGTGGTGGCTTCGGCGGACGACGTGGCGGCGGCTTCGGTGGTGAAGGTGGCGGCATGGCAGGTGCTGCCCCCGGCGAAGGTGAGACCTACACCATCAGCGGCGACATGGTGATGATGCAGTTTGCCACCAATCCTGTGGCCGACATCCTTGCCATTTACGAAAAGCTCACCGGCCTCACCCTCATCAAGGACTCAAACATCTTCGACGGTGCGCAAATCAGTCTCGTCACCCCTAAGCCGGTGCCCAAGGACGAGGCCATCAAGCTCATCGAAGCCTCGCTCCTCACCAACGGTTACGCCATTGTCACCGAGCCCGGTGGCAAAAGCGCCAAGATCCTCCCAGCGCGCAATCAAAGCGCCTCCGCCGTGCAGTTTTCCCATGGCGTGCGGTTTTACACCAGCGCAAAGGACATCCCCGACAACGAAAGCATCGTGTCCTACTTCATGAAGCTGGACTACCTCGCGCCTGAAGACGCCGCCACCATGTTCTCCGGTCATGTCGGCCTCGGTGCCTATGGCCGCATCACCGCCGTCACCTCGCCACCGGGGCTGCTCATCACCGAAAGCGCCACCGTCGTGAAGCAGCTCATCAGCATTCGCGAATCCATCGACCTCGGCGATTCCGGCTCCTCGCTCGTCACCAAATTCATCCCCGTCAAATACGGCGATGCCGCCACCATTTCCCAGATCATTCAGGCCACCCTCACCGCGCAGGCGCAGGAAAAGGAAACCAAGGGCGTGAACACCATCCGGGGCAGCGCCGCCAGCGATGGCCGTGATCAGCAGCGTCAGGGGCAGGACAACAACCAGCAGCGCCCACAGACACCAACGCAGCCCATCTACATCAACGGCGTCCAGGTCAATCCGAACGCCCAGAACCCGCAACCGAGCGCCCAAGTTGTCGCCGACACGCGTCTGAATCAAATTCTTGTCGTCTCCTCTCCCGCCGACTACACCTACATCGCCAGTCTCATCGCCGAGTTCGACAAGCCGCTCGAAGTCGCCGAGCCCTTTGAGCGACGCCTTAAATACGCCGCGGCTCTCGATGTGCTCAGCGCCGTGGTCGATCTGCTTCAGGAAGTCAACACCGGCACCACCCAGCTTCCCGGCGGTGGCACCGTGCAGCAGCAGCGGCAGCAGGCGCTCGCCAGCAACAGCAGCCAGCTCCTCGGCGGCCGCTCCACCACTGGCACCCGTGGCGGCACCGTCGGCAGCACCGCAGGCGCCGCCGCCTCTGACACCGCCACCACCGGCACCACCTCCGGCGGCATCGGCTCCCGTGCCGATGTCATCTCCGGGCCCACCGAAAACAACGCCCCGGTCTCCGTCCTCGTCGGCAAGACACGAGTCGTCGCCGATCCCATGTCCAACACCATTCTCGTCATGGGCCGCAAGGAGGACATCGATAAGACCAACGGCCTCCTCGACAAACTCGACCGCAAGCCTGCCCAAGTCTATCTCGCCACCGTCATCGGCCAGCTCACCCTCACCGAAGGCATGACTTCTGGCATCGATTACCTTTCCGGTCTCAGCAAGCCCGGTGACGGCACCAACTTCAGTGCCAGCGGCTTCACCAACCGTACCGATGTGCTCACCGGCAATGCCGTCACACGTGCGGTCGCGGACATGCGCAACAACGCCATCACCACCCCGTTCGGCCCTGGCACCGGCCTCAATCTCTACGGCGCCGTCGGTGACAGCCTCGAACTCTTCGTCACCGCCCTTGAGACCAACAACAACTTCAAAATCCTTTCCCGGCCCTCCATTTTCGCCCTCAACAACAAAAAAGCCGTCATCACCTCCGGCCGCCAGATCCCCGTTCCCTCCCAGCAGACCACCTTTGCCAACGGCAACAATCAAGGCAACACCACCACCACCATCGAGTATCGTGACGTTGTCCTGAAACTGGAGATCGTCCCGCTCATCAATGCCGATGGCGAGGTCACCCTCACCATCTCCCAGGTAAACGACACCGTCGTCGGAACCCAGCTCGTGCAGCCCAATGAGGTGCCCATCATCGGCACCGAGCAGCTCGTCACCTCCGTCACCATCCCTGACCGCAACACCATTGTCCTCGGCGGCCTTATCTCCGAAGAAAATACCAAGAACAAGCAGGGTCTGCCCATCCTCGGTCGCATTCCCGGTCTCGGAAAGCTGTTCCGCACCGACACCGACACCAAAACCCGCAAAGAACTCATCGTCTTCATCCAGCCCCAGGTCGTCAACGACAACATGAGCGTCCGCCACACCTCCTACAACGAAGACCTTCGCACCAAGATCGGTGCCGAAGCCGCCGAGCGCTTCCCGCAGGTTGTCTCCCCACCCGTCGCCGCCCCGCTGGAACCCGAGAAGAAGAAAAACTTCTTCCAGCGCCTCTTCAGCCGCGATCCCAAACAGCAGTGAGAGGGAGAAAGCAGGTCAAGCCGTCAACAGTCAAGGTGGTCAAGCATCGAACCTTGACCTCTTGACCTCTTGACCTTTGACTGCGCCCCATGCACGCGGCGATCAAGACCCTGACACTCAACGAGCCCTTCCGCATCGCCCACGGCACGTCCGCCACACGGCAGGTGCTGCGCATCACCGAAGGTCATCACACCACCGAGGCCCCCTTTGTGCCTTATTACGGTGAAGATCCGCAGCAAACGTTGGCGATTTTGAATCAAGCCGTGCTGCCGGAGCAATTGCCCCGCACTGCCGCGCTCGCTCTCAATCTTTTGCGCCACGACATCATCGGCCACGCCACCGGTCAAACCCTGGCTGCTGCGGCCAAGCTCAAATTGGCAGCGTCACTGCGTTCATCACCACCACCCGGCTGCCGCTCGTTCAGCATCCCAGACGACCTGGCTGTCTTCGCCGACAAGATCCGCGCCATCTCCAGACAGTTCCATGTCCTCAAACTCAAGCTCGGCTCCGGTGATCTCAGCCTCGATCTCGCCACCGTCGCCGTCGCGCGTCACGCCGCCCCGCAGGCCGATCTGCTGCTCGACGTGAATGGCGGCTGGGATCTGAGCGCAGCAGCACTCATGATCGCGAAGCTTGCCGATTATCGTCCCGCCCTCATTGAGCAGCCGATTCATCATCGTCATGGTGTCGAAGCCTGGGAAGAACTCCGCGCCAGCCTGCCCGGCAACGCGCCGCCCATTTTTGCCGATGAGAGCGTTCAAACCGCCGCCGACATCTCCGCCCTGGCGCCCTTCGTTGATGGCGTGAACATCAAACTGCTCAAATGTGGCAGCTTCGACGCCGCCATTGCCATGATCGCAGCCGCACGCGCCCACAGCCTGCAAATCCTTCTCGGCTGCATGATCGAAACCAGCCTCGGCACCACCGCCGCCGCACATCTCGCCCCATGGGCCGATTGGATCGACCTCGACGGCCACTTCTACGTCGCCAACGACGACTTCACCGGCATCGAGTATGATGCCAACGGCACTCTGCTCATGCCTGATCGTCCTGGCATCGGAGCCATCCCACGATGAACGCGTCTCTTCTCCAAACCGCCGCCGAAAGGCATCTTCCTGCTGCACTCGGCCTCCTACGTCGTCTCGTTGCCATCAACAGCTTCACGGCAAACGCCGCTGGTGTTGATGCTGTTGCAAAATTGACCGCCGAGGCATTCGCACCACTCGGTTTCGCCGCCGCACTCGTCCCCTGCTCCACACTCGGCACCGGTCATCACCTCTTCCTCACGCATCGCGGTGCAGGCAGTGATCCAATCGTCCTCGTCACGCATTCCGACACCGTGTTTCCTGCTGAGGAAGAACAGCGCAACGATTTCAAGTGGGATGAACGCCCCGATGAAGGTCGCATCTACGGTCCCGGCACCGTCGATAACAAAGGCGGCACCGCCTTGATCTGGCTCATGCTGCAAATCCTCCGCGACTGCGCACCAGAAGCCTATGCGCAAACCCACTGGCTCGTCGCCGCCAACGCCGCCGAGGAAATCACCGGCGATGATTTTGGCCACGCCACGATGCAACGCTGCAACGGGAAAGCCCGCGCCGTGCTCGTCTTTGAAGGCGGGCCCGTCGATGAACGCGGCTGGCACATTGTCACCTCGCGCAAAGGCCGCAGCACCTGGCAGCTCACCGCCGCAGGCAAAGCCGCACACGCCGGCAGCAAACATCACGAAGGCATCAACGCCATCGACGCTCTCGCCCGCGTCCTGCCCGACATCGCCGCGCAGACCAACGCTGCCGAAGAACGCACCGTGAACATTGGCATGATTCACGGCGGCACCGTCGTCAATCGCGTCCCGCATGAAGCCACCGCCGAATGGGAATGCCGCGCCACCGATCCTGCCGCGCTACAACGTGCGGATGACTGCTTCGCCTCACTCACCGGTTCTGCTGCCAATGGCGCGAAGCTCATCGCCACTCGCACCGGCCACACCTCCGCCTGGCCCGGCAGTGTGGAGTCCGCAGCTTTGTTCCATCTTTGGCACGAAGCCGCCGCCGCCATGAATCTCACCGCCGTCTCCGTTCCGCGCGGTGGATTGAGCGATGCCAACCACCTCTGGCAACTCGCACCCACTCTCGACGGCCTCGGCCCCCACGGCGGCAACGCCCACTGCTCCGAACGCAGCACCGACGGCAGCAAGCTCCCCGAATACGTCGAACCAAGTTCCTTCGTGCCCAAGGCCGTCATGAACGCCCTCGCACTCCTCAAACTCACCCATGGAGAGGGGACATCCTGTCCCCTTCAGTAAATCGGGACCAAGATGGTCCCGCTCCTTGTTATAATCCCTTCGCCAGTGTCTTCACTCGCAGCAGAAACATGTCCGCCGTGATGTAGAGCGTGCTGCGATCCTCACCACCAAACGCGCAGTTCGCCGTCGCCTGACCGGTGAGAATGCTGCCGAGATGCTTGCCCTCCTTGCTGATGATCAGCACACCGCCCGGGCCAGTCGTCCAGATATTACCATTCGTGTCCACCTTCATCCCATCGCAACCGCCCTTGCGATCCTTGCTCTTGAGCGGCTGTGCATTGAAAAACACGCGGCCATTCTTCGCGCTGCCATCGTCCTGCAAATCATAAGCCATCACCCGCGTATTTTGCGGATCGGACACGGCGATGTAGAGCGTCTTCTCGTCGGGACTCAGTGCGATGCCGTTCGGAAAACGAATGTCTTCAATCAGCAGCGACACCTTCCCTGCTGGAGTCACCGCATAAACACCATGGAACGGCAACTCCGGCGTCTCGCCCTTCTTCAAGCCGTAGGGCGGATCGGTGAAGAAAATCATGCCGCCCTTCGCGATGACGAGATCGTTTGGGCTGTTGAAGCGCTTGCCGTCGTATTTTTCCGCCAACGGTGTGAAACTGCCGTCCTTCTCCAAGCGCGCCACACGACGTTCGCCATGCTGGCAAAGCACGAGATTCCCCTTCGCATCCACCGCGAGTCCATTCGATCCCTGCCCGTCGCCGCTCAAACTCCCACTCGGTTTGAGCACCACTTTCGCCGCCGTGTCGCCCTCCTTCCAGCCAAACACCGTATTCTCCGGCACATCCGAAAACACAATGCCTCCATCCCGCCACACCGGCCCCTCCGACCAGTTGAAGCCCGACGCCAGCACCTCAATCTTTGCTCCGGGTGCAATCAATCCATCCAGCGCCGGGTCGAGTCGTTCGATGGAGCCTTGAAACGTAGAAATAGGATCAGCAGCAAGGACTGCGATGGAAGTGAACAGTGACAGGGCGAAGATGCGTGAAATCATGGGGCGGTTGAGTTGAATGCGCAGTAAACGAACTGCAGGCATCATCTCTCCAATGAAAATGCCTGCACTGAAGCGTCCGGTTAGATTCGCCGCCGCGATTGCCACTTGAAACCATTGGCGGCCCCAGCCTATCTGGCCGTCAGTCAAACCGCATGAGCGATTCGCCCGCCGTACCGAAAACTTGCCCGCAATGCGGCAAAGCCCTGCCTGCCGAAGGTCCGGATGGTCGCTGCCCACAGTGCCTATCGTCCGCAGTCCTCCAGCCCTCACAGATCGACACTGGCCCCTTCAATCCAGACGACGCCACCCTGCCATTATCGGGACCACGTCCGACACTTTCGAGCAACAACAGTGACCTTCCACTACCGGAGGAGCTCAGCACATTGTTGCCGAAGGGCGACTACTCGGTGGAAGCTTTTATCGGTCAGGGCGGCATGGGCGCAGTGTACAAGGGCACTCAGTTGCGTCTGCAGCGCCCCGTGGCCATCAAGATCATGCGGCGTGATCAAGCCAAGGATCGTGGCTTTGAGGAACGCTTTCGCCGCGAGGCCCTGGCGCTGGCCAGGCTGAACCATCCAAACATTGTCAGTGTCATCGACTACGGTGAAGCGGGACCATACTATCTATACATCGTCATGGAGCTCATCGATGGCACTGATTTGGTGGGTGTCATTCGCAGCGGCCAGATGACGCAGGGCATGGCGATGAAACTGTTGCCGCAGATTTGTGATGCGCTCCAGTTCGCCCATGACCACGGCATCATCCACCGCGACATCAAGCCCAGCAACATCATGCTCACGCGCGATGGTAGGGTGAAGATGTGCGACTTCGGACTGGCCAAAAACTATGATGTGGACAGCAGCTTCCGCACCAAGTCTGGCACCGGCATGGGCACGCCCGACTACGCGGCACCGGAGCAGTTCAATGCCGCCGGAGAGGTGGATCACCGCGCGGACATCTATGCACTGGGGGTCATGATTTACCAGATGATCACCGGCGACCTCCCGCGCGGCGCGTGGAAGCCACCGTCGCAGCGTCCAGGAGTAGTCCCACAATGGGACGCCATCGTCTCCCATGCGATGGAACCAAATCCAAATGACCGCTACGCGCGGGCCGACGAGGTGAAAACGGAGGTGTCCCGGATCATGCTCACGGAAGCTGTGGAGCAAGCGTCGCACCTGCCTGCCAAAAACCCAACAGGCGAAACGCCCGCCCTAAAATCGAAATCAAACACCCTGCGCCTGGTCAGCAGTCTCAGCGCAGCAGTCGTGATCACGGCGGGAGTGTTCTTCGTGTCCAACAAGCCCTCCGCATGGTTCGCAAAGCCCCTCCCCTCATCTTCACCACTCCCCGCCTCGCAGTCTTCAGCAACTCCCGGCACCATTCCTTTCATCCTCACTTCTGCCGATTACCAGTGGTCAGCCCCCATGAACCTCGGGCCAATGGTAAACAGCACCAAGGATGAGCAGGGCGTGGCGATCACTGCTGATGGATTGGTCCTCACCGTGCAGTCCGCACGCTTTCGTCCCGAGGATTTGGTTGAATGCACTCGTCGTATGCCGAACGAGCCGTTTGGTGAAGCCCGACCGCTTGACGAGGTGAACACCGACGGTGCTGAGACCAATCCTTGGATGAGTGCGGACGGCCTCACCTTGCTCTACAGCGCTTCGCAGGGACCGGACCACCAAGGCGGGACATTCCTGGACATCTACCAGAGGCAGCGCCGTGATCGAAGTTCGCCTTGGGGAGCGCAGACCCATTTGGGCCCGCAGGTGAACGTTCTCGGCCTCGATCTCGCCCCAAGTCTCTCTATTGATGGCCTCACGCTGCTGTTCATCTCCGACCGGCCCGGCGGATTCGGCTGGTGGGACATCTGGCGCAGCCGCCGCCAATCACTGACTTCACCGTTCGAGCAGCCCGAGAACTTGGGCTCCGGAGTCAACAGCACCGGCACCGAGCGGCAGGTCTTCCTCGCCTCTGACAATCGCACGATTTTCTTCATGCGGAACGCTGCAAGTTCCGCCGACCCATCCCCTTCCACACTTTTCATGGGTGTCCTGGATACCCAAGGCAGCTTCCGCGCCAGTCCCCTCAACTGGCCGATCCAAGGCAAGGTCGCCACACCCTGGCTGTCATCCGATGGCCACACCCTCTGGTTCGCTTGGGACGGACCCGGCGGCCAGGGCGGCATGGACATCTGGCAGATCCAGCGCGTGCCGAAGCGTTGAATGCGCCATGATGAGCTGCCGGCGATCTACCCACGCACACAAAGAAAAACGCGCTTGAAGCACGGACCGCTTTCTGATGAGATGGAACCGTCGAACCTCCAACCATTCTTCATCGCCATGAAAACCCTGCTCACCTCCTTCGCCATGCTGTTTGCCACCGCCGCGCTCGCGGGCGGCCCTAACAAGATCACCGATTTGAAATCGGCGCTGGAGACGGCGCAGGGCCAGGGGAAAATGTTGTTCGTGCAGTATGGCCGGGAAGCCTGCGGCAACTGCCAGGCGCTCAAGGGCATGATCGAGAAGCGGCAGGTGCGGCTTTCGGAGAGCAAGTTTGTCTATGCCGATGTGAACTGCGATGACGCGACGACTAGCGCCCTATTCCGTGAAAAATTCAAAGTGGAGGGCTCCACCCTGCCTTTTGTCGTCGTAGCCGCGCCCGATGGCACCCAACTCGCTGCCCGCACCGGCTATGGCAACGCCAAAGACTTCGAAGACCTCCTCCGCGACGCGCAGAAGGCCGCGAAGAAGCTGGAGGATGCCAAGGCGAAGAAGTAGCACCGTGAAACAGGCTGTGGCTTGACCGCAGTGGGCAAGTCGCAACACTGGGCCCGACACCGAGCCCCCCCAACCAACCCATGATTAAAGCCATCCAAATCCTCCTTCCCACTCTGGTCCTTGTCAGTTGCAGCCAACCGCCCGAGCCAAAGAAGACCCCGGCCCTCCCAACTCCCGCCGTTGTCACTCCTGCGGCCCCGAATCTGAGCGTGGGCAGCGGCGTACATACCACCGCGACGGGACTGCAATACGAAGTTTTGAAACGCGGCACCGGCACGGTTTCACCGACCGCCTACGATACCGTCACGGTCCACTACCACGGCACCTTGCTCAGCGGCACGGTCTTCGACAGCTCGGTGGAGCGTGGTCAGCCGGCCACCTTCCCGTTGAACGGCGTGATCCCCGGCTGGACGGAGGGCGTGCAGTTGATGAAAGTGGGCGACAAGTTCAAGTTCGTGATCCCACACAATCTGGCCTATGGCGCGAACAGCCCGAGCCCCAAGATACCGCCCTTCAGCACGCTGGTCTTTGAGATCGAACTGCTCGGCATCAACGGCTCCACCAACTGAGGCCAAGGCGAGGGCCCAAATCACCGCGCTGCGGTCTTGGCGCTGCGTTTGCCAAGGCAGATGAGGCTCTTGTCGCCGCGAACGAAGATCTGACCTTCACTCAAAGCGGGTGAAGCGAAGACTTTTTCGCCGAGTTCACTTTCAGCGAGAGCTTGATACGTCTTGCCGGGTTTCACGGTGCGCAGGGTGCCGGTGTCGTTGATGAAATAGACGTGGCCTTCGGCGCTGGTGAGGGAGGCGTGGTGCTCGCGCATGCGCTCCTCCCACAGAATGTCTCCGGTCTTCGCATCGAAGCAGTGGCCGATGCCGGAGTCGGAGACGATGAGGAAGTGGCCGCCCTCGACGATGGGCGATGGCACATAGCTCACGCCTTTGTTGGTGCGCCACGCGATGTGCGTGTTGGTGACGTTGCCGTTGCCATCGGGCTTGATGGCAAGGAGATGGTGCTCGGGGAAACCGCCGGTCATGTAGAGCAGGCCCGTCTGATCACTGAAGACGAGCGAGGCGACGAACTGCTCGGTGGGGCCGTCGATGATCCACAGCAACTTGCCGGTGCGCGGATCGTAGCTGGTGACGCACAGCGTGCCGCTGAGCACCATCTGCGTGCGACCGCCGATGTCGCGAATGAGCGGCACGCAGTAGCTGCGCGTGTGATTCGGCCGCTCGATGCGCCACAGCTCTTTGCCGTCGGTTTTAGCGAGAGCGACGATGTAGCCGTCGCCGTCGTGGTCGCAGTTCACGATGACCTTGTCCTCAAACACGACGGGGCTGGAGCAGAAGCCATGCTTGCTGGAGAACAGGCCCGGGCGCACCTGCCAGAGTTGTTTGCCGCTGAAATCATGCGCGGAGATCACGACGGTGCCCCTTGGGACTTCACCTTTGCCGATAACGCGTCCGCTGTTGGCCGCACGCGTGGCATCGGTCTCGGTGTTGTCGAGAAAAGCGGTGAACACACTCTGCCCATCAGTGGCGGGCGTGCTGGAAGCCTGACTGTTGAGGCGGTGGATGCTTTCGATGGGTGCTTTGACCACGTTCGACTGCCAGAGCAGTTTTCCCGACGCACGATCGAGGCAAATCAGCACCCGCTGCTCCGTTTCCGCCACCGCAGAGACAATGAAGATGCGATCCTGCCACACAATCGGCGACGCATGACCGCTGCCAGGCAGCTCGGCCTTCCACGTCACATTACCATCCGCAGAGATCGGAAAGCCGACGTCTTGAGATGTGCCGTCAAGTCGCGGCCCACGCCACTGCGGCCAGTTTTCAGCGAGGAGGAGCGAAGGGCTGAGAGCGAGGAACAAAAAGAGAACGCGAGAGGAGATCATGGAGTGAAACCAAACGGCGGGAGATGAAGGGAGCTTGCGAGGATAAGGTGCTAGGCAGGTGACAGTATTCAGAGACGCCGAGAACCCCTTCTATATCCAACAATGGTCAGACTTGGGACAAAAATGAAACAGGCTGCATAATAGAGATGAACCCAGGGCCACAGCCAGTTGCTCTTCAACCACATGACCGCCGAAGGCGGAGCAAAAGAGGCCAACAAATCGAGATTATACTCATCGCGCAGCACCACATCACGTTGTGATCGGGACACAAACAGCCGTAAAACTCCAGAGTTCCGATCTGCGATATACCAGCCCTTCGGAGATTGGCCGATGATGGCAGCGGCAGACAGACTGTAATCGGCGACGTCGCCCAACTGCCAATGCAACCTTCTTTGATGCTCTTCCAAGTTCTGCAACCGTTCCTCACGGCTCAATTCCTCGGCCAATTTTTCATCCCATTTTGCCGATGTATTCCAATAGGTTAGATACATGGGTCCCCCAGGCCAACTGGCCCCAATGGTGAAATGTTCATCCACTTTAAGGTGAGGGTCCCGATTCAGGCAGCCATCGAACATGAGCACCGGAAAGATCCAACAGAAGAGCCTGCCCAGAATAGTGAAGATCACTTTCATGATGATGTGACGAAGCGATCAACTCTGCCGCGCACGAATATCGAGCAGTTGCTTCATCACATGGCTGAGTTTCCCGCTCCAGTCGGCCACGCCAAAGGCGTCATGCACGTCGCGATACAGCGCATACAGTTCGCGATAAACGGCCGCGTTTTCGGGGATCGGGTGATATACCTTCTCGCGGATGGCGGTGACTTTAGCCTGGAGTTCCTGCCAGGTGCCGGCTCCGGCGGCGACGGCACCGAAGATGGCGGCGCCGAGGGCGCAGGTCTGCTCGCTCTGGCTGACTTTCATGGGCTTGCCGATGATGTCGGCATAGATTTGCATGAGCGTGGCATTCTTGATGGAGAGTCCGCCGGTGTTGACGACTTCCTCGACCTTCACGCCGTAATCCTCGACGCGTTTGATGATGGTGAGCGCACCGAAGGCGGTGGCCTCGATGTAGGCGCGGTAGATCTCGTGCGCCTCGGTGTGCAGCGTCTGGCCGAGCAGCAGGCCGGTGAGGCGCACATCGACGAGAATGGTGCGGTTGCCGTTGTTCCAATCAAGCGCGAGTAGGCCCGTGGCGCCGGGTTTCTGGCCTTCCATGGCTTTTTCCATGGCCACAAACTTCTCGCCCACCGTTTGGCCGTAGCTGTCAGGCACGAGGTGATTCACCAGCCACAGGAAGAGATCGCCCACGGCGCTCTGACCGGCCTCGATGCCGTAGTAGCCGGGCAGCACACTGCCATTCACGATGCCGCACACGCCGGGGATGTCGGCGAGCGGTTTGCTGGTGGGTGAAATCATCAAGTCGCAGGTGCTGGTGCCGAGGATTTTCACGAGCGTGCCTTCCTTGATACCGGCACCGACCGCGCCGGTGTGTGCATCGAAGGCACCAACACAAATGGCGGTGCCTTCTTGGAGTCCCAGACGCTTTGCCCATTCGGCGCAGAGACCACCGGCCTTTGTATCGGCCGTGTAGGCTTCGGAGTAGAGGCGATCACGCAGATCAGCGAGTTTGGGATCGAGCTTGGCAAGAAATTCCTTGTCCGGCAGGCCGCCCCATTCTGTGCTGAACATGGCTTTGTGGCCTGCGGCACACACGCTGCGCTTGAGCGTGAGCGGATTCGTGTTTTCGGTCAAAACAGCCGGTATCCAGTCGCAGTGCTCGACAAAGCTAAAAGCGGCCTCGAAGACTTTTTCGTCCACACGGCGTAAACGCAGGATTTTGCTCCAGAACCACTCGCTGGAGTAGATACCGCCGCATTTCGCGATGATGTTTGGCCTCATCTCATGACCGAGCTTCGTGATCTCGGCGGCCTCAGCATGGCCTGTGTGATCCTTCCACAGCCAGACCATTGCGTTGAGGTTATTTTTGAATTCCGGCAGCAAACCGAGCGGTGTGCCGTCCCGGTTCACGGGAATGGGCGTGCTGCCCGTGGTATCGATGCCGATGCCGACGACATGCGCAGGATCAAATCCTGCCACCTTGGCCTTCGCCTGCTCCAAAGCACCCCGTGTGACGCTTTCGAGACCGTCGAGGTAGTCCTGCGGATTTTGCCGCGCCACATGCGGGTCCTTCGGATCAAGCAGGATGCCCATCTCGCCGCTGGGGTAGTTGAATACGGTCGAGCCGACCTCCGCGCCGTTGTCGAGGTCAATGAGGAGAGAGCGGCAGGAGTTCGTGCCGTAGTCGATGCCGAGGGAGTAGCGCTTCATGGTTGGGGCCGCGATTGTGGCGAACGATATCGGGGCGGTCAATCCGCAGAATCGCGCAAGAGGCCGCAAGCTGCTCCGTTTACCACCGCTCTATGACCAACCGCCTGCTTCTCTCCGCCGCTGTTCTTTCCTTCGCCTCGCTAATTCATGCCGAAGACGCCTTTGTCCCGCTGTTTGATGGCACTACTCTCACCGGCTGGGAGCAGCACAGCGGCAAGGCGGAGTATCGCGTGCAGGACGGAGTGATTGTTGGCAAGACGGTGCCGGATACGGGAAACTCCTTCCTCTGCACGGCGAAGAAATACGGCAATTTCATTCTGGAGGTCGAGTTCAAGGTCGATCCGTCGATGAACTCGGGCATCCAGTTCCGCAGCAACTACTACACGCAGGAGACGGAGGTGGAGATCGCCGGGAAAAAGAAAAAGTTCCCCGCAGACCGCGTGCATGGCTACCAGTTTGAGATCGACCCCAGCGCCCGCGCCTTTACCGGTGGCGTGTATGATGAAGGCCGTCGCGGCTGGCTTTTCGACCTGAAGAACAACGAAGCCGCCCGCAAGGCCTTCAAGCAGGGCGAGTGGAACAAGGCGCGCATCGAGTGCCGTGGCAGCAGCATCAAGACCTTCCTTAATGGCGTTCCGGCGGCGGATTTCACGGATGAAATGACCAAAGAAGGCGTCATTGCGCTCCAAGTGCATGGCATCGGCAAAAATGCTGCGGCCGTGGGCAAGGAAGTGATGTGGAAGAACATCCGCATCCAGGAGCTGAAGTAAGCACGAACTTTCAAGCACGTTCGGGAAACGAGTTGGAAAGCTCGTTCCACCCTGCCTACTATCACCTTCATGAAGACCAACCAACTTCTCACTGCCATCGGCTCCCTGTTGCTCGCCACCGGCTTGCAGGCGGAGATCAAGGAAACCGTCGTCGAATACAAATCAGGTGATGTGGTCTGCGAGGGCCTGCATGTCGTCGATACCGCCAAAACGGGCAAACTTCCCAGCGTGCTGATCATTCACCAGTGGACCGGGTTGAGCGACAACGAGAAGATGCGCGCCCGCATGCTCGCCGAACTCGGCTACAATGTCTTCGCGGCGGATGTGTATGGCAAAGGCATCCGCCCGCAGCCACCGGCTGCAGGCAAGGAGGCGGGCAAGTACAAATCTGACCGCAGGCTCTACCGTACACGCATGCTGTCTGCCCTTGAGGTGCTGAACAAAGATGCGCAGACCGATCCGACGAAGGTGGCCGCCATCGGTTATTGTTTTGGCGGCACCGGAGTCATCGAGCTGGCACGCAGCGGTGCGGTGCTCAAGGGCGTGGTGAGCTTCCACGGCGGTCTCGATTCACCGACACCGGCTGACGGCAAGAACATCAAGGGCAAGGTGCTGGCGCTGCACGGTGCGGATGACCCTTTCGTGCCAGCCAAAGACATCGCTGCCTTTGAGCAGGAGATGAAGGACGCCAAGGTGGACTACAAACTCGTGAGCTATCCCGGCGCGGTGCATGCCTTCACCCAAAAAGCCGCCGGCAATGACAACAGCAAAGGCGCCGCCTACAACGAAGGGGCCGACAAGGCCTCGTGGGACGAAATGAAGGCGTTCTTCACCCGCATCTTCAAAGCCGACGGCTGAAAACTTGATCCTCCTCTCCTTATGAAGCGACTCCTGCTGCTGCACTTCACACTGGTCTGCGGCGGGTTGTCCGCAGCGGAGGAACCGACGGATTTTATCCGCTTTGTCGAGGAAGAAACGAGCGACAGCCTGCAAACCGCCGTGGTGAGCTACGAATCGCCGCAGAAGGTGAAGGTGGATCTCGTCGGAGCCATCCACATCGCCGACAAAGCTTACTTTGATGCGCTGAACACACGTTTCAAAAGCTACGACGCCGTGCTGTATGAACTCGTCGGCCCCTCCATCGAAGACCGTGACAAACCAGATGCCAAAAAGGAGGCGCAGAAGCTGCAGTGGCTCGGCCAGCTTCAGGCGATGATGAAGGACGCACTGAAACTCACCGGTCAGCTCGAAGGCATCGACTACAACGCGAAAAACTTCGTCCACGCCGACATGAACATGTCCCAGTTCACCAAGACACAGGACAAGAAGCAGGAAAGCTTTCTGACGCTCTACCTCAAGGCCTCTCAGGCGCAGAAGGCCGCCAACGAAAAACGCGGCGTTAACTCCGACGCCGCCGGCCTGGTCATGCTGCTCAAAATTCTCACCATGAAGGACAGCAGCACCGAGCTTAAGCGCATGATCGCCCAGGAGTTCGACAGTGTGGAAGACATCATGGCCGGCGTCGAAGCGGGTGATGGCACCGTTCTTATTGGCGAGCGCAACCGCGTCGCGATCGAAGTCATGGACAAAGAGATCGCCGCCGGGAAAAAGCACCTCGCCATCTTCTACGGTGCCGCGCATCTCGCAGACATGGAGCAGCGGCTGCTCAAGAAAGGCTGGAAGCGCACGCAAATTGACTGGCTGAAGGCGTGGGATCTGCCGAAGGAGCAGTAAAGGATGTTGGCAGGTCAAGGTGGTCAAGAACTGGGCGCGACTTCCCCCACGCCATTTGAAATTGCATTTTTCTTTCCTTCATGGCGGCATTGCGGTGAAATCGCGTTTGGTGAAATTCCTGATCGTCATTTCTTTTGCCGCACTCAGCGCCGTTTTCGCCGCAGGGCCGGACAACCTCCAGCGCTGGCGTGATGCGTTGCAGCAGGCGGAGCAGACGCACGGCCCAGAGCATCCCGCCGTCGCCGCCGCGTTGAACGACCTCGCCAGCATGTTGGAGGCCACGAGTCATTACCAAGAGTCCGAGCCGCTCTACCGCCGTGCCTTGGCGATACGTGACAAGATTCTGGGCACCGAGCATGCCGACACCGCCATGAGCCTGAACAATCTGGCTTCCCTGCTGCGTGTGATGCGGCAGGACGTGGAGGCAGCAACGCTCTACCGTCGCCTGATCAAGCTGCGCGAGAATGTGCTCGGGCCGGACGATCTCGAAGTGGCCACCAGCCTGCTCAACCTTGCCAGCCTGCTGCTCCGGGACAGATACACCAGCGCGGCATGGCCGTTGTATCTGCGGGCGTTGGAAATTCATGCGAAAGAAGCGGGTCTGGGGTTTCCAGCCGTTGTCGCCAAACTGAAAAGCCACCAGGAGCTTGCTCGTGAGGCGGATTTCGGCGCAACAAAGCAGCCGCTTTACCAGCATGCGCTCACGATTCACGAACAGGCTGTGGGAACACCGCATCCCGACCTCGGCACCTGTTGTTTCATTCTCGCACGCCTGCTCCATAATGTTGGCGCGCTGAAGGAAGCGCTGCCGCTGTATCAGCGTGCGGTGGAGATGACCGAGGCTGCCATGGGATCGGATCACCCTGATCTCGCGGCAATCCAAAACAGCCTTGCGCTGCTGCTGCGTGACATGAAGCGCCACGCGGAAGCTGAGCCATTGTTCCGCCGCTCGCTGGAGATTTTTGAGAGCATCATGGGACCGGAGCATCCTGGTCTCGCCAGCCGGTTGGTCGCACTCGCGCATGTGCTCAGTGTCATGCACCGTCCCAAGGATGCGGAGCCATTGTACCGCCGTGCTCTGAAAATTTATGACCACGCGGCGCAGCCGGACCAACGCAACATCGCCTACTGCCTGAACCGCCTCGCCGACCTGCTTGCCACCGCCGGTCGTAACGAGGAAGCGCTGCCCTTCTGCCGCCGTGCGCTGGAGCTGGACGAGAAACTGCTGGGGCCCGAGCACACCGATGCTGTTGCCAGCAGGACCAGACTGGCGGTCTTGCTGCTCAGCACCCATCACAATGAGGAAGCGCTGCCGCTGTTCCGTCACCTGCTGGAAATGCAAGAGAAAACCGTGGGGACGGAGCACCCTGATGTCATCATGAGTGTGTTTCAACTCGGCCGTGTGCTGGAGGACATGGAACGTTACGAGGAGTCGGAAGCGCTGTTCCGTCGAGCGCTGGCGATGCGTGAAAAAGCCTCCGGGTCCGACCATATCGACGTCGCCTGGCATGTGCATAGCCTCGCCAACATGCTCCATAGCAGCAAGCGCTACGCGGAAGCGGAGGCACAGTATCGTCGCGCCCTGGCGATAGAGGAGAAAGCCTATGGGCCGGAGGATCCCAGGCTCAGCGGCACTTTGATGATGATCTCACAGATGCTGCGTAACATGAACCGCTGGAAGGAGGCGGTGCCTCTGCTGCGCCGCAAGCTGGCGATCGAGGAAAACGCGAACGGACCGGAGCATGCCAAAATCGCCATCCACCTGCTGGTCCTCGCACGTTGTCTGGCAGAACATGGCGAATGGAAGGAGGCGGAGCAGTTATGCCGCCGGGCATTGCAGATTGAGGAGAAAAGCCTGGGGCCGTCACACATCCACACCAGTTCGGCCTTGAACCAGCTTGCCGATCTCCTGCGTGACACCGGCCGTTACGACGAGGCCGAGCCACTGTATCTGCGCGCCATTCAGATTCGCACCCAGTCCGTGGGACCGAAGCATCAAATCACACAGTATGTCGAAGATGATTACGCGAAAATGAAGGCGATGAGAGCCGGGAAAAAAACTGTGGAAAAACCGGGACCTGGATCCCGTCCATAAGCCAATCCGGTCATTGCGTTCAAGGCTTGCGAAGCCTCCCGCAATCATCAAGCTGGCGATGTTATGCCGCCTGCTTCGCCAGCAACTGCTGCGCCTGTTCCACCCAACGTTCGCGCTGGATGCGGTCTTTGAAGGCGAGGCGTGAAGAGAACTCCTTGATGTTCTCTTCATTCCAATGGGCGATCTGCGAGTAGGTGTAGATGCCGAGTTCGTGCAGCCGTTGTTCGAGCACCTGAGCGATACCTTTGAGAGCGGTGAGATCGTCGATTTTTTCCGGCCGGGTCGGGTAGATGAGGCCGAGCTTGGGATCGGGCATGGCTTGGATTTCAACGGCAGGCAGCGGTGCCACGGGAATTTCAACCAAAGCAGGAACAGTGTCGGGTGGCAGCAAACCCGCCGGCACTGGTGCAATGATGGCGGCGAGCGGCGAGGAGTGACGTGCAGGCGGCGGCGGTGATTCGGTGGAAGACAGCGTGGTGCTGGCGGTGGCAGGTTCGGCAGCTGCAGGTGCAGACGATTTAACCTCGTCCATGGTCGCAGGTTCAGCGGGTGGTGCAGGTGTTCGGGCCTTGATGACGTTCGCCCGCGATTTTGGCAGACGGCTATTCGTTGAGATGCCCACAGTCGGCGGGCGAATGTCGCGGATGGCAATGGCTTCTTCGGTAATAGCGGGAGCAGCAGCGGCGGCAGTCACACCATCTTTGCTGGGCATGTGAATCGTTTCGGTGGCCATTGCTATGTTCGGACCCGACTTGATGGAGTGGTCGGCGATTTTGCGCTTTAACTGGGCGATCTCATCTTTCATGGTGGCGGTTTCACCACGCAACACACGAGCCTGACGCTTGTAACGGCCCCAGGAGGCATAACCAAACAGCAGGCCGATGATGAAAAAGGTGAGCCCCAGCACGGTGACGAAGGCACCGCTGTGCATGAGCATGTAGAACAGCGGCTCGGTGGAAAGGGATTCAAAGTCGAATTTCATGGACGGCTATTTGATGAGCAGTTCGACACTGCGTGGAATGGCTGGAGCAGCAGGCGAGCCGGCAGGCACGGCATCAAAGACCACGGCACTGACATCCGCAGCCGGCACGCCCTGATCAATGAGAAAAGACATCACGGCCTCAGCCCTGGCCTTGCCGATCTCTTTTTCGACGCTGTCGGGGCCGACGGGATCAGGATGCGCACCGATCACCAATCCCAGCGCAGGTCCGGCGGCGAGCAATGTAGGCGCGAGAGTAGCGAGCTTCGTCTGCTCCTGCGGCGGAATACGGGCGGAACCAAGATCAAACACGAGTGCAAGACCGCGCAGTGCCTCGCCCAACGGCTCTAGCGTGGCGAGTGGCAGCTTGGTTTGCATCTGATAGCCGGGAAAGTGATAAATCGATGGTACAAGCGTGAGGCGGGCGTCCACCTTTGCGGCACCCGTGATAGGGCGTAACAGAGTGAGCCAGGCGCTCTCCATCTGCCGCGTGGCGACGCCTTTGAGGTGTGGAATGCCATCGCTGCCGATAGCGAACGAACGCGGCGGCGGCGCACTGAAGAAGGCATGCACGAAGGCCGCCAGCAATCCCGGCTTGGCAAACGCGGCAGGCAGCACATGAGGACTGGCCTGAAGCGCTGCCGGATCAACCACACGTGTTCCAGCGATCTCCGCGAGCGTGGCGACCAGTTCCTCTTTCAAATCCGTGCTGGGCAACAGACCCTGCAGCACGATGGCGTCATTCTCCGCCGTGATGTGCAACTTCGCCGGCACGCGCAACATGTCGATGACAGGCTTGAGCATCATGCTGTTCGCGCTGAGCGGCGGCTTGATGCCCTCCGGCCACCTCACTTCGGGCGCTGTTTTCAAATCAACCATCTTGAGTTCCAGATCCGGCCGCAGTTCTGCGAGCACGCGGCGGATATTCACTGCTTCTTTGCCTTCGGGCAGCCAGCCGCTGAGATGCAGGGTGCGATTGTCCAGTGTTGCCTTCAGGCTGGCCAGGACATGCAACCGATCCGCACCTGACTGCAAGCGCAGTGGTACGAGTGCTCGAATGGCAGTCAGCGCCTTCTGGCGGGAAGTGGGGTCCGGCGCCTCGCCAGAAATGGAGATGTCGAAAAAGCGCACATCCACCACCGGATTGCGCACACCTGCTGTCTTTAATCGTGCGACCGCCTCCTGCGTGAGCGCGGGCAGATTCTCACGACAAAACAGCCAGGCATGCACCCCGGTTGCCAGCGGCAGCAGGATCAGCATGAGAAAGACGAGGCTGAGACGCATGGAAGAGTGTGAGGAGTGGCAATTGACACAGCGGGGTGGAAACCGATAATCGCGGCCCCGCTGGCCACTGTACCGTTAAAAGTTCACCGCCCGCGAGGCAAGGATTAACTGTTACACCTTATCTAACCAAACACACCTCTCATGTCAGTCGTCATCGCCGGAACCGTCGCCCTTGATAATGTCAAAACCCCGCAGGATGCGCAGGAAAACCTGCTCGGCGGCTCCGCCAGCTACGCGGCACTGGCCGCCAGCATCTTCTGCCAGCCGATCCATCTCGTCGGTGTCATCGGCCATGATTTCCCCAAGCCGCACCTCGACATGCTGGCCGCACGCGGCATCACGCTGGACGGTTTGGAACGCAGCAAGGGTGAATCCTTCACCTGGAGCGGCGAGTACCATGACGACATGAACAGCCGCACCACGCACAAGGTGGCGCTGAACGTGCTCGAAAACTGGCAGCCGAAGCTCCCCGCCGCCGCACAGCAGGCCAAGGTGGCCGTGGCCGCGAACATGAGTCCAGACAATCAGATGCAGATGCTCGATCAGTGCCAAGCAGACTTCGTGACCGCCGACACGATGGATCTCTGGATCAACATCGCCAACGAGCGTCTGCACGACGTGCTCAAGCGCATCGACCTGCTCGTCATCAACGATGGCGAGGCCAAAGAATTCGCGGGTACGACGAATCTCGTCGATGCCGGTCGTCGCTTGCAGGCCAAAGGACCGCGTTTCGTCATCGTGAAGCGCGGTGAGCACGGCAGCTTCCTGTTTGGCGAGAAGAAAGATGAGTTCTTCGCCTGCTCCGCCTACCCATTGCACAGCGTGTTCGATCCCACCGGTGCTGGCGACTCCTTCCTCGGTGGCCTGTCCGGCTGGCTGGCCGCGAATGGCAAGACCAAGCCCACCTTCGAAGATTTGAAGACCGCCGTCGTCCACGGCAGCGTCACCGCCAGCTACACCTGTGAGGCCTTCAGCACGCACAAGCTGCAAACGGTCACGAAGGCGGACATTGCGGCGCGTATTGCGGAACTGCGCAGCTTCACGGAATTTGCATAAAGTTTGCCGTTGTTTGCGGTGGTTGGCAGTCGTTTGCGATTGTTGTAAAACCACTGCAAACCATCGCCAACAATAGCCAACCATCGCAAACCCTATGTGGCAGACGATCAAGACCTTCAAAGACATCAAGCTGGAGAAAACCAGCGATGGCATCGCCAAGATCACCATCAACCGGCCCAAGGTGCGCAACGCCTTCCGGCCGCTGACGGTGAAGGAGATGCTGGAGGCGTTTGAGATCGTGCATGAGGACCGTGAAGTTGGTGCCATCATCCTTTGTGGCGAAGGTCCCCTCGCCTTCTGTTCAGGTGGCGATCAAAAAGTGCGTGGCGATGCCGGTTACATCGGTGAAGACGGTGTGCCGCGGCTGAACATCCTCGATGTGCAGCGCAAGATTCGCACGATCCCGAAACCCGTCGTCGCCATGGTGGCTGGCTATGCCATCGGTGGCGGTCATGTGCTTCATGTCGTGTGTGATCTCACCATCGCCGCCGACAACGCCCGTTTCGGCCAGACTGGGCCAAAGGTTGGCAGTTTCGACGGCGGTCTCGGTTCCAGCTATCTGGCACGCATTGTCGGCCAAAAGAAGGCCCGTGAGATTTGGTATCTCTGCCGTCAGTATGACGCCAAGCAGGCTCTCGAAATGGGACTGGTGAACACCGTCGTCCCGCTGGACCAACTCGAAGAAGAAACGCTCAAATGGTGCCGCGAAATGCTCCAGCACTCGCCGCTGGCCCTCCGCTGCCTCAAATCGGCGCTCAATGCCGACTGCGACGGCCAGATGGGCCTGCTCGATCTCGCCGGCAACGCCACGCTGCTCTATTACATGAGCGAAGAGGCCAAAGAGGGCAAACAAGCCTTTGTGGAGAAGCGGAAGCCCGATTTTTCCAAATTTCCACGCGTGCCGTGAGCTAAAATCACGCTAGCTTGATCTTAAAGGTCAAGGACGCCTTTATGGTTGCCACGAGCGGGGGAGTTTGTAGTATCGGGGCGTCCGTTGACACACTCCTCCCGACATGGCCAAACGCACCACCACTAAACCAGCCTCTCCCGCCTCCGCCGCCTCCACCTGCGCCTTCGATCTGAAACAGATTCGCGAGATCGTCGGCCTGATGGCAGAGAACAACCTCACCTATTTCCATAGCGAGCAAGAAGGCGCCAAACTCGAACTCCGCCGTGGCTCGGACCTGGATGCCGTCAAGGAATTGCTCAAGAGCATGCCCGTGGCCACCGCCGCGCCGGTTGCCATGGCAGCGCCTCACGCCCCGACAGCCATGGCCGCGCCCGGTCTTACTGGTGCCGCCCCGACGGCCGCCGCTGCCGACGTCGCGATGGGACCGACGATCAATTCCCCCATGGTCGGCACCTTTTACCGCAGCGCCACCCCAGGCGACAAGGCTTTCGCCAGCGTCGGCGACAGCGTCGATGAAAATTCCAACGTCTGCATCATCGAGGCGATGAAAGTCATGAACGAGATCAAGGCCGAAGCCCGCGGCACCATCGCCCGCGTCCTTGTGGAGGACGGTAAGCCCGTCCAATACGGCCAGCCGCTGTTCGAACTGAAAGCCTGACCGCCCACCTTGACCATTGCTTGACGACTTGACCGACTCTCAGCCCGTCAAGTGGTCAAGGCAGTCAAGATTCACTCCACCTATCTTGTTCCCCATGTTCAAAAAAGTCCTCGTCGCCAACCGTGGTGAAATCGCCCTCCGTGTCATCCGGGCCTGCAAAGAACTCGATGTCAAAACCGTCGCCGTCTATTCCGAGGCCGATGTTGACTCCATGCACGTCCACCTTGCCGATGAGGCCATCTGCATCGGCCCTGGTCCCAGCAGTGAGAGCTATCTGAAAATGAGCCGCATCATCAGCGCGGCCGAAATCGCCAACGTCGATGCCATCCACCCCGGCTACGGCTTCCTCTCCGAAAAGGCCGAGTTCGCTGAAATCTGCGACAAGTGCAAAATCAAATTCATCGGCCCTTCCGCCCGCGTCATCAGCATGATGGGCGACAAGAATGTCGCGCGTGCCACCGCCCTCAAGGCCGGCATCCCCATCACGCCTGGCTCCGACGGCCTCATCCACACTGAAGAAGAAGCCCTCGAGTGGGCGCGCAAGATCGGCTACCCCGTCATGGTCAAGGCCAGCGCCGGTGGCGGTGGTCGTGGCATGCGTCCCGTGCTCAATGAAGCCACCCTCGGCTCCAGCTTTCAGGCCGCCTCGCTGGAAGCCATGAAATGCTTCGGTGATGGCTCAATGTACATGGAAAAACTCGTCGAAAAGCCCCACCACATCGAGTTTCAAGTCGTCGCCGACTCCCACGGCAACGTCGTCCACCTCGGCGAGCGTGACTGCTCCATGCAGCGCCGCAATCAGAAGGTCGTCGAAGAATGCCCCTCCCCCAAGATGACCCCCGAGCTGCGCAAGCGCATGGGCGATGCCACGGTGAAAATCTGCAAGGAGATCGGCTACGAAAACTGCGGCACCATCGAGTTCCTCGTCGATAACAAGTGCGAGAACTTCTACTTCATGGAAATGAACACCCGCATCCAGGTGGAGCATCCCATCACCGAGGAAGTTTATGGCTGCGATTTGATCAAGGAGCGGATCCGCATCGCCGCCGGCCTGCCGCTTAGTGAGCACGTCCTCAAAGCCCAGCCCCGTGGCCATGCCATCGAGTGCCGCATCAATGCCGAAGATCCCGCCCGCAACTTCGCCCCCAGCCCCGGCAAGATCACCCTGTGGTACACCTCGGGTGGCCGCGGCGTCCGTGTCGATACCCACGTCTATTCCGGCTACTCCGTGCCGCCGTATTACGACAGCATGATCGCCAAGCTCATCTGCACCGGCGCCACCCGTGACATCGCCATCCGTCGTATGCGCCGTGCGCTGGGCGAGTTCACCGTCGAAGGCATCAAGACCACCATCCCGTTGCAAAGCCAGATTTTGACCAGCGCCGACTTCCAGAACGGCCAGTACGACATCACCTGGATCGAGAGCTTTCTGCGCCAGGAAGGGATGAAGGCATAACGCCGGAGGTCAGGCTTCCAGCCTGACAAAGGACCGAGGCATCCAGCCTTTGACTGCTGATCACGGCGGGACGCCCCAAGGCGCAGACAGGCCGGAGGCCTATCCTCCAACAACTATCGGATCGCGCCCCAGTTACGTCCCAGCGGAAAATAGCACCACAACGCCGGGCCGACGAGATTGCGCTCCGGCACCGTGCCCCAGTAGCGGCTGTCGGAACTGTTGTAGCTGTTGTCGCCCATCGCCCAATATTCGCGGTCGTCCTCTCGTGCGCTCAGTTCCCGCACCATGCCCGGGGACAGCTTGCCAAAATTCCCGTAGCCTTTGTACGGCCCCTCCATGGCTCCGATACGCCTCATGCCAAATTCCTCAGCAGGCTTGCCATTGATCCACAGCACGGGTGATTTGACCTCCAAGCGGTCACCCGGCACGCCAACCAGCCGTTTGATGTAATGCTGGGAGCCTTGCTCCACTGGCACGTTCATGTAGGGGCTCCGAATGTTCTGTGTGGTGAAAACAAACACTTCTCCACGCACCGGACGCCGGAAGTGGTAGGAGAACTTGTTCACCAGCACATGATCACCCGTGTCGAGCGTGCCACGTGCGAGCACCTGTCCTTCTTTGATCGTTCTGCCGCCAAGATCCCAGATAGAACGCACAATTTGCGCATCCGGGGTGATCTGGTTGCCGTCATTGGAGATTTGAGCGCCGGCATAATAAAGCAGACCTAGATTGAACTCAGGGTCGGTCGCGAGCTGGCGTATCGGTGCCCAGATCCAGATCGTGTTCCCGTCTTCAAAGTGCAGACGGCAATGCGTGAAGAACCCCATGAAGCCGTGTTCCGTCAATGGCTCCTCCCGACGCAAACGCCCGGAATGATTCGCCACCACATTGATGTAGCTGCGCCCCGTCACGAAATCCTTGCACTGCTGGAAAAATCCTGGCGAGACATCCTTCTCCGTATGATTCGCCACGATGCCGTACAGCGTCGGCTGCATGGATCCGGTGGGAATCTTGAAGGGCTGTGCGATGTAACTGCGGATGCCGAGTGCGATGACGATGGCGACGAAGAACACCTCCACGTTGTCGGCGATGTCCGAATGCTCCGCATGCGGCAGCGCCTTTTCGCAGGCCTTGTTGATCTCATCGTTCAGCGTAGCGATGCGCGCCTTGTCCTTCGATCTCATCGCATCCTCCAGGCTGGTGCGCAGTGTGGTGATCTCGTCCAGCTTTGCTTGGGGCAGAATGTCGCGCTTGTAGTCGATGAAGCGCGTCACGCCCTTGTGCAGGAGTTTGGCGTGCTTGAGGTAGCGGGGGGTGAGAAAAAACATGGGGCTGAAGGCCGATACTAGGGCGTGATGGGCAATGCTCAAGCGCCGTCCTCCTGCCTTTGGCGATTTGGTTCAACCCGGCGGCTCGACCACGAGCACATCCCGCAGCACGTCGGCGGCACGCGCATTGTCGGAACATACCAGGCTGGCGGTGGTGCTGGCCGCATCCCGGCGCAGAATGTGCATCGAACGCAGGTCGATCCCCGCGTCCTTCAACCGCATGGCAACAGCAGCGAGCGCACCCGGTTTGTCCTCCAGCCGCACCAGCAGGGTGTCCTGGGTGATGACGCGGAAGCCCTGATCACTGAGCACACGCAGCGCCTCATCATAGCGATCCACCTTGAGCACGACGATGCCATGATCCGCCACGCCTTCGATGTCGATCTCCTCGATGTTGATGCCATGTGCTGCTAGGCATGCTGTGAGCCGGGCGGCGATGCCAAGCTCGTTTGGCACGAGGACGGTGAGCTGTTTCATGGGTGCGTTGCCTGTTCAGGGTTCTTGGTCTGTGCGGCGGCAAAATCAGCGACAAATTCATCAATGATCGCCGTGGTCACATGAGGCATGGCAATCAAGTGTCCGATCTTTTTGCGCGGTGCGATGATCCATTTCTCCATCATGGACTGCGGTGGCTTGGGGAACACGACGGTGATTGAGTTCGGATGCCGCCAGGCGTCGATGCCATGGGCACGAAGCTGCCGCACGGCATGCTCGGCGCGCTCCAGGCATTCCTGCACCATGCGCCGCAATCCGGCGTCGCCCAACGTGCGCAAGCGGTACCAGAGCATGATTGGAGCAAAAGCGCTGCGCGAACCTGCGATGGTGGTGTCCAGCGCGCCGATGTACTCGATGGAGCGTGCAATACGGTCCACATGGGATTTGCGGGCGAGCACGACGCCGCAGGGAATGGGAGCACCGAGCATCTTGTGACCGCTGATGGAGATGCTGTCCGCACCATCCGCAAAATTCCACGGCTGCGGCGCATCAACAAACGGCAGAATCATGCCGCTGAGCGCCGCATCAGCATGGATGTAGGCATTGGCGATGGCGAGATCGTCCAGAATGGCCCGAATCTGCGCTAGGTCATCCACTGCGCCCTTCATCGTAGAGCCGATGTTGGCAAAAATGATCGGCGGCACATCGCGATGAATGCGCAACGTCTCGCGCAAGTCGGCGTAGTCCATGTGGCCGTCCGTCTGGCTCTTGATCATGATGTTCCGCGTGTGCTGGAGGCGCAGGACTTTGGCGACGCTGTAGTGCGTGTCCTCGCTGAAGTAGCAGATGCCATCGGGGAACAGCTCTCGCGCCACGTAGAGGCCGTACATGTTGCCCTCCGTGCCACCGCTGGTGACGTAGCCCCACCACTCGTCGGCAGGCGCACGGGTGAAGCGGGCGAAGTCCGCCAGCACCTCGCGCTCGAACTCCATCGTGTTCAGGCGGTAGTTCGTGCTGTGGAAGGGATCGCCGACGTTGTTCGCACTGAAGTGGAGAAAGCGAAACAGCTCCGAGTAATCAAACGCCTGGTTCGTCGGATAGCCGACATTCCGCAGGCTCAGCGCCCGCAATCGCTCATGCAGGTCATCGAGCCGTTGCTGGTCTGTGGGACTGAGGTTGGAAGGAATCACAGCGGCGGAAATCTGTCCGCGTCCCTGCTTGGAAGCAAGCCTCTCCTCCCGACACGTCCTCAGTTGTTCTTCAAGACTTCAATGAACGCCTCTTGCGGGATGTTCACGCGACCGATGGATTTCATGCGTTTCTTGCCCTCTTTCTGCTTCTCGAGCAGCTTGCGTTTGCGGCTGATGTCGCCGCCATAGCACTTGGCGGTCACGTCCTTGCGCAAGGCGCTGATGGATTCGCGAGCAATGATCTTGCCACCGATGGCGGCCTGGATGGCGACGACGAAGAGCTGTTGGGGAATGACTTCCTTCAGCTTCGCACAGAGCTGGCGGCCACGGCTCTCGGCTTTGCTGCGATGGACGATGCAGGAGAAGGCATCTACGGGCTCGCTGGCGATCAGGATGTCCATCTTGACCAGTTCGGCTGCCTGGGTGCCAGCGTGCTCATAGTCCATGCTGCCGTAGCCGCGGGTGATGGATTTGAGCTTGTCGTTGAAGTCCACGAGGATTTCGTTCAGTGGCATGACGGTGTGCAGCAGTACGCGGCGGTCATCGAGGGTCTCGGTGTTGTTCACCGCACCACGCTTGTCCATGACGAGCTGCATGATGTCGCCGATGTACTCGTTGGGAATCATGACGTTCACCTTCACGATGGGCTCGCGTATCTCGTCGATTTCATTCGCAGCCGGCAGGAAGGTGGGATTGTCCACCTGAAGTTCGGTGCCATCGGTCTTCCTCACATCGTAAATGACGGACGGATAAGTCGAAATAACGTCCATGTTGAACTCACGGCGCAGACGCTCCTGGACGATTTCCATGTGAAGCAGCCCCAGGAAGCCACAACGGAAGCCGAAGCCCAGAGCGGCGGAGCTTTCCGCCATGAAAGTGAAAGCGGCGTCATTGATCTGCAGCTTGCCGACTGCGAGCTTAAGTGCCTCAAAGTCATCCGTGCTGACAGGATAAATACCACTGAATACCAGCGGATGGATCTCTTTGAAGCCGGGCAGCGGCTCAGGCGCAGGTTTGCGTGACTCGGTGAGCGTGTCACCGATTTTCACGTCAGCGGTGGTTTTGACGTTGGCGATGATATAGCCGACGTCACCCGCTTCCAGTTTTTCGCAGGGAACCATCTTGGGGCGGAAGGTGCCGAGATCCTTGATTTCGGAGTCGTTGCCCGATGCCATGAGACGCACCTTTTGGCCACGCATGATGGTGCCAGACATGACTCGCACATAACTGACGACACCACGATACGGATCGAAGATCGAATCGAACACCGAAGCACGCAGATATCCATCGCCGGGATCTGTCGGCGGCGGAATGAATGCCACGATGGCTTCCAGAATGTCCACGATGCCGATGCCCATTTTGGCACTGGCAGGCACAGCCTCATCGGCCGAAAGTTGCAGAATGTCCTCTAGCTGTCGCTTGACCTTTTCGATGTCGGCGCTCGGGAGGTCGATCTTGTTGATGATCGGGACGACATGCAGCTTCTGCGCGAGCGCCAGATTGAGATTCGCGACAGTTTGAGCCTCGACACCTTGCGAGGCATCCACCAGCAGCAGTGCCCCCTCACAAGCTGCGAGTGAGCGGCTCACTTCGTAACTGAAATCGACGTGTCCGGGCGTGTCGAGCAGGTTGAGCTTGTACATCTGGCCGTTCTTGGCCTTGTAATTCATGCACACCGGGTGCGCCTTGATGGTGATGCCACGCTCGCGCTCCAGATCCATTGAATCAAGGAGCTGGTCCTGCTGCTGTCTTACCGTGATGGTCTGTGTCGTCTCCAGCAGCCTGTCCGAGAGTGTGGTTTTCCCATGGTCGATGTGGGCAATGATGGAGAAGTTGCGGGTGTTGGCGATGGACATTCGGGTAGCTTGGCAGGGGGGCGGCGTATCTAGTCCAGCGGCAGGGAAAATGCAATTCCGATGCTTGAAGGTGGCTTCTTGGTGCCGGATGCTGCCGAACATGAAGCCGGAGCTTTTGAACGACACCGCCATTCAAGCTGCACTCGCCAAACTGCCCGGCTGGCAGGTGGAAGGCCGTGAACTCGTGAAAGAGTTCCGATTTGGCAGCTATCTCGCCGGCATTGAGTTTGTTCAGCAAATCGCCCGCCTCGCGGAGGCAATGAACCATCATCCCGACTTGCTGGTGCGCTGGCGCAAAGTCACCGTGCGGCTGACGACGCACAGCGCAGGCGGACTGACCGCGCTGGATTTTACGCTGGCCGGAAAAATCGAGCTGTCGCAGTCATCCACGATCACTGTACCACCGCCGCCGTCTGGCGGTTGACCTTCTGGCCGGAAGGATCAATCACATCCACGGTGACAAAGATGATGATATTCTTCGTCTCCGTCTTCGTGACGTCGCTCTTGAAAAAGCGCCCCACGAATGGCAAATCACCCAAAATCGGCAGCTTGTCATTCACCATGGTGCGCTTCTGTATCTTGGCCCCGCCCAGCACAATGGTGGCACCATCCCAAATCTTGACAGCCGTAGCGACTTTTTGAGATTTGAAGATGGGCTGGAGGATGAGGTTGGGAGTGATGAGCTGCTCCGGCTGACTAAGGGGAATGTAACCCTGGGTTCCAGCAATGGGCAGAAAAGACGTGCTGGCGGGTCTGAGAATAGGCGAACCATAGTTCACAAACCCTTCAAATTCGGTCAGGCTCGGCGTGATCGTAAGCTCCACGGAGCGCCCATCCTCGGAGATGATCGGCTCGACTTCGAGTTCCACGCCAGTTTTTCTCATTTCAAAAGCCGTTGGCGTCGTCGGTGTAGCGATCTGTTGCGTCGTAGCACCGCCGCCTTGCGGTAGCTGGGGCGGGTCAAACTCCGTCGGATAAATGAACTCCCGCGTGATCTCCACCGTGGCCTTCAAACCGTTCTTGGTCGTCACGCTTGGGGAAGCATTGATGTCGATTCCCTTCTTCTGGGATAGCCCGCGCAAAACGCTCTGAAATTGCGGATCGGTAAAAACACCAGCCACGGAAAACACTCCTGGTGCCGGGCTCGCAGCCGTCATGGTCGAACCGGTCGCTAGCAGGCTATCAAGAGTGTTATTGCCTATAGCCAAACTGCCAGTTCGAAGCCCCGAAGTCATCGCACCACCACCACCACCATTCACCGGCGTCACCCCGAGGGGAGTGGGTCCTCCCACGGCATTAGGAACATTTTGAGCAGGAAAAACCGTCGCCGCACCCAAGGTAACCGCTGGGATGACAGCCGTACCACCAAATGGATAGTTGCTAGCGGAAAATGGATTCCCGTTACCTGGCGTGCCACCGCCCATAAACACATTGTTGCCATTCGCACCCACACCACCCAAAAGCCAGTCATACCCAATCTCCTCCAGATTCGTCTGATTCACCTCCAGCATGCGCACGGTGACCACGGCCATTTTGGGCGCGCTCTTGGTCGCTTGCTCGACGAACAATTCGATCATCTCCATGTTGGCCAAGGTGTTACGCACCGTGAGCGTGCTGGTCGCTGAATTGAAGCTGGCGCTGGTGCCTTCCGGGAAGGTCACCCCACGTGACTCGAGAAATTCTTTGGCCCCCATGCGGCGGATGGTCAACCCGCCCCCACCTGCGGGAGCCTGCGCGGCAAAGGGATCAGCAGGCGCGGCAGCAGCCGGATCACCTGCCGGAGCGCTCTGAATAAAATCCGGCGGCACACGGAACGAGCGCGAGGTGATGGTACCATCCCGCTCGCTGAGGGAAATAAAGATCACGGCATGGTCATCCACCCGGTAGGTGACCCCGCACATCTCGCTCACGTAGCGCAGCACCTCCTCCATGGGCACATTGAAAAGATTGAGGCTGACCGGCTTGTTCCGTGCCTCGGGCGGCACACTGAGAACGAAGCCCACTCCCTTACCCTGAGGATCAAGGTCACGGCTGCGAACGCGCAACAACTCGGCCACTTCATCCAGCGTGGCACTGGAAAACTCCACTTTCGGGAAGATCAGCGTGCGCAGCCTCTGGGTGATGACCTCCCGGCCGCTCTGCGCATAGCCTAGCTTCTGCGCAGCCCCAAACAAGGCGCTGACATCTTGTTCAGGCAGCGGTACAGGATCTTCCCACGTCTTGTCCACAGCGCTGAGCATCTTGGAGCGCTGGTGGTCGTAGGCAGCCTTGTAGTACCGTTGTTTCTCCTGCTCCGCACGCTCCATGCCCCGGCGTGCAGCGCTGTTGGCCGGATCAATACGCAAAACGTCCTGATAGGTCGAAATGGCTTTGTCCGGGTCGCCAATTTCGATGAACGAATTTGCCTTGAGCAACAGCGTCTTTACCGCTCCGACATTGTCCACATGCTGAGGCGTGAGTGCTGGAGGAAAGCGGTCAGGGTCACCCAGGCGCTTCAGCAGCGCCAAAACTCGTGCATCTTTGGGCGCGACTTCGGGCGACAGCAGTTTGTCCAACAGCTTGTTGGCTCCGGCCAGATCTCCTTTGGCCGCCAATTCCTGCGCATGCAGGCATCCCGCCACGACGTAACCGTTTCGAGCCGCCAAGCGGTGTTCTTGCGCCAGAGGAATGTTCGGCAGCGCTTCGTAAGCGGCGGCAAACACCGCCAGCGCCTCTTCCGCCTTCCGTTCATCAATCAACTGGTAACCACGTTCGATCTCCTCGCCCGCTTTGTTGACCTGCACAGCCCGGCGACGTGACTCAGCCTGCGCCAGCGATGCCACAGAAGAAGGCTGGGCCATGGAAACCACCGCAACACCCAGACAGCACATCAGGAACAATAGCACCCCACGGCTCATCGTGCGGCGCATGGACTTGGCTTCAGGACGTTTCGGGAAAGACTGCGGGAGCATCAAGGTTTTTTGGAAATCAGGTTTATAACAGGACTCTGCCCTTCGCCCAAGCATTTTCTGCCATGAATCTCAGCCCGCAGTTGCCCTGCCGCCGCATCTTGCTCTGATGGCCGCTCTCATTCCCCTCCCCTCCATGGCCAA
>JAYVIO010000214.1:0-34381 GCA_043770175.1 Verrucomicrobiales bacterium
CCTGAGCACGCACTGGCCGGTGCCTGCATTCACGGCCTCACAAATCGCCGTGGGCAGCGGCGGCTGCGTCCGAGCTGCGCTCGCCGACCTCGAATCCTACCTCGACCACCATCAACCCTGAACCCGAACCCACCAACGAACGACCATGCAACACATCCAGAGAATGATTGATCAACACGGCGGCTTTGAAGCCGTCCGCACCCGCTACTTGCGCCTTGAGAACCCGCCGTTCATGCGACTGGTAATCGAGGTGATCGGCGGGCCATATCCCAACGGCGCGTATGAAGTCAGCGTCGCGCATTACAGTGAACAGAACGGTGACGCGATGCGCGATCCAGAAATCACGTTCCTCGTGGCGCCTGCGGAACAAGGCACGACATGGACACCGCTCACCTTCGAGAACAGCTACCTTGGCTGCTATCAGGTGGTGGCAAGCGTGAACAGCGCAGGACTCATCGAGCCGCGAGAACCCGCGCTCATGCGCGACCTGCGCCAGTTCGCCACCCAGTGGGATTTGAACCTCAAGCAGCGGGGGTTCTTGGCGGTGTTTGATCGCCAATATGGTGATCAAAACGGTGCGACACACGCGGCCACGGTGACGAGGCCAAGGGGAGATCGGCTCAATGCCGATTCATGAACCTGAACCCATCCCTCCACCCATGAGCAAGAAAGACATGATCGAACAACTGCGCCAGCGGCTTGCCAGCAACGACCGCTGGGCACTACGCGCCTTGATGCGAATCTACCAGAATCAGACCGCCGATGAACAGTGCCGCGAGGCCACCATCGAGCGCAACGGCATCGGGTTCACCGGACCTGATGCAGAAATCCTGACCAGCTTCGCCCGCCAGTATCAGCGGCGCGGATGCCTCAGCCCCAAGCAGATGACGATCCTGCGCCGCCGCATCCCGGCCTATGCGCGGCAGATCGTGCAATGCACCGACCCCACCCGCCTTGAACACGCCTTTTGCGGCACCTGCTATACGCACACTGCGGATAGCCAGTCTGCCGCATGAACCCACATCCAACACACCACCATGCCTAGAACCAAAGCCAAGCCTGAACCTGCTGCCGCCATCCTCACCGAGGCCGCGCCCGTTCCTCCCACCACGCCCGCACCCGCTGTCCTGCGCAAGGTCAGCCTCGCGGGCTTCGCCGTCCAAACGCCGGCAAGCAAGACCAGCAAGAGCTACCCGCTGCTGCCTGACCCTGACGGGCAGGTGGCGGAGATGGTGGCACTGATCCTTGACCAAAGCGCCCAGCTTGAGGCGCTGGAGGGCAGCTTGGAGCTGCTCAAGAGCGAGATGATCGCCGTTGCCAAGCCGTTCTACTTTGCACATCACGCTGGTCAGCACGTTCTCGCCTCCTCCATTGAGGCACGCGCTGCGGATGGCCGCGTGGTGCGCGTTGGGTTCTCCAATTCGTATCGCGGGGTGAGTGATGAAGCCGCACTGCTGCGGCTAGCGGGCGAACACACCGAGCGGTTCTTCAAGCAGAGCTTCGAGATCAAGATCAAAGGCGATGCCATCCCCGAAGCTGCCGTGGAGCCGCTGCTGGCGGAGTTGCAGTCGCTCTTTGCCCGTCACGGTGCCACGGCGGCGCTGGTCGCCAAGGCCGTGATCAAACCGACCAAGGAGTTCCATACCGCACGCCACACGCTGTTCAACGCCGCACAAAACCAGCAACTCGACAAAGTGGTGCCGGTGAGCGCGAGCGTGAAGACCAAGCTCGGGAGGGGCGGTGAAGATGAGTGATGCCATCACACTGACGATCTTCGGCGGTGAACGATGCCAAACGGCGCGGGCGGCCTTGGAAGGGGCCGCTCGCAGCATCGAACACAAACGGTGCAGGCAAGTTGAAGCCACCGCACCTCCCGCGCTGCTCACTTACCCAGCACGTCCGATTCAGGGCGGGCGGTTGGAGCTGGCTCCATCAAAGCGCGGCCTGTGGTTCGCGGAGCCGAAGTTCAATGGCTGGCGTGCGCTGGTCCACACACCCAGCGGCACGCTGTGGAACCGCCACGGTGGTAGGTTGACCATCGCGGCGTGTTTTCGTGATGCGGTGGAGCAGTTGCGTGATCTCGCCGATGACGGCCTCATCTGGGCCGACTGCGAGGCGCTGGAGCGCAGGCATCACATTGCACGCGGCACGCTGATCCTGCTCGATGCGATCCCCTCTGATCCGATGTTCACACCGAGCTATGCCGAGCGCCGGGCGTTCTTGGAATCCCTGCGCATTCCGCTGGAGCCATTTTCGAGCGGACTCCATGCAGGCGATGAATCGCCCCTCCTGCTCACCACCAGCCGCATGGTGTGCGCTCAAGATGAGGTTCTCGCGTTCTACCAGAGCCTCCGGCAGAGCAATCGCCAGTTGGGAGCCGAGTTCTTCGAGGGCGTGGTGATGAAACGAGCCGACGCGGCCTACCCCGTGCAGTTGCGCAGCCCGCTGGAAGAATGCCGCGCCATGATGAAGCACCGTTTCATCACCTGAGTTGCGATGAAAATTGGTGATCAAAACGGTGCGACAACGGTAGCCACGGTGACGAGGCAGGATTCATGAACGATTCCCTCTGCAAGTATCACACCCTCTTGTTCATCAACGGCGCACAGGTGGGCGACAACGCCACGTTTGCCGACTGGTATGCGGATGACGTCGCCGCCATCGACGATGCGCGCAGCTACTTCACCGCCGAAGGCTACCGCGTCGAATCCGTCACCACCAGCCACGGCGAAGTGCGTCCGGCCAGCCGGTTCCAGCCTGCTCTGCACGGGAAGATTCTCACCGTGCATCTCACCACTCAACCCTGATCCGCCCATGACCTCCAACGACCTCTTTGCCTGGATTGCGCTGGCTGGCCTGATGGCCGCCATCCTGATCCTTGGCTGAATCATCCGCAACCTACGGACCCATAAACCACCACCCAAACCCGATACCACCATGCCCACACGCGCCCTGAACCGAAACGCCGAAGCCCCTGAGATCGAACTGCCACCTGATGCCGCCACTGCCGATGATCACCGCAACCCGCCCCGCCGGAGGCGCAATGAAGAGGAACCTGCTCCTGACGTCGGCCACCTCGTGCAGCCAGAGCCGCGCCATGAACTCGACAAGCTGATCCTGCATGCGGAAGTGAAGACGGACATCTTGGCCGGCCTGAGGGCGCTGGAGATCCGTGCCGATCTGGACCGCATCTGGAACCTGAGCGCCATCCAACCGCAGGAAGGAAAGTGCATTTTGAACTTTTACGGCCCGCCCGGCACGGGCAAAACGCGCGCCGCCCTGGGCATTGCGCTGCGCTTGAGCAAGCCGCTCTATCAGGTGGATTACAGCGCGGTGATTTCCAAATACTTGGGGGACACCGCCAAGCACATCAAAGCCGCCTTTGCTGCTGCCCGTGACCATGGTGCGGTGCTATTCTTCGATGAGGCTGACAGCCTGCTCTCGAAGCGCGTATCAACAGGCGAATCCTGCTCTACCAGCATCAACCAGAACCGCAACTGTCTGATGCAGGAGATGGATCGCTTCGATGGGGTGGTGATCGTGACGACAAACTTGTTCGAGAACTACGATCCCGCACTGCTGCGCCGCATCCAGCGCCACATCAAGTTCCGGCTTCCAGACGCCTCCATGCGCCGGGAGCTCTTCGCCCTTCATCTACCCAACCCAGATCGGGTGACGGCTGATTACGCAGTTCTCGCGGGGCTATCACGCGGCCTCAGCGGTGGGGACATCCTCAATGTGTGCGTGAATGCGATTCATGCAGGGAGCACGAATGATGATCCGGCGAAGTGGAGGGTGACGCAGGAGATGTTGGAGCGGGAGATTGCTAAGGTGAAGAAGACAAAGGCGGAGCACTCAGGGGACAAGGGGAAGAGCAGGAGGAGGATTGGGTTTCAGCCGAGTTGATCGGCGGAGAAATGGCTTTTGAGGAGTGCGGGGTGTCCATACGACCATTGCCGGAGAAACCGATGTTGATGACAGGGCGATCCAGATGACGACCCAAAATGGCCGTGTGAACCATGCCGGGACGCGAAGCGTTCGCGCCATGAGTGATGGAGGTGCCGTAGAACACGACCAGTTTTTCGCGTGGCTTCAGCCCTTCAAACTTCGCACCCGCAGGCACGCCGATACCGTTGTAGAGCGGCAGGGGATCGTGTTTCCATCACAGTTCAATGCCGCCATCCCGGTTGGAGCGACAACGGCACTTTGGTGCGGTGCTAAACACTCAGCCATCTTGGGTAGCAGGAAGGACATGCCCGTGCCAGCTTGGCCGACGATCAACAAATGTTCATTTGTGTTCTTGAAAAGTTTGAGCGCTTGTTGAGCTTCTGGTGACATCTATTGCGAGGCGAATTGTGGTTTAGATGCTGGCGTGTGTATGCGTCTTACAGAATGCTGCATGAGCAGGGGTCAAGGCTCAATGGAGGCATTCAAATCATCGTCATATGGCGGCGGCGCATTGGCAAGCATCTGGGCTTTGGCCCGTTCGAAAATCATCGCGCGCACCTGCCTTCCGGCAGATTTTTGCCACTTCTCATACACTGGAGCCCATGATGCTGGCCCCAACGACGACGACACACCAAACAGCAGGTCAATGCCCGCCCAGATGAACTTGCCCTCCACTTCTCGAACCATAGGAAGGAATTCATGACAATACATCAAATTTGGACTCCCATTGAACGGCATCTCGGTCCACCTGCGGCGCGGCTTTCGGACTACTATATGATCCCCTCGGCGGCGGTATTGGCATATGACCTCCTCGAACCAGAAGCTCTCGCAGTCCGTTGTGCCATGAGAGTGTCCGGGTGGCGCGACACTATCTAGGTTCACATAAAGCCGGCTGCCGTCGGGTAATTCCAAGGGTTCCTGACCATGAGTGTCAAAGTTCGCCACCACGTTGAGACCGAGAACATCTGGCTTGTAGTCCAAAGGCCTGATGCGGCGGATGCCAAAGTCTGGTTTGTGCCTTCGGATGCGGAAATATGTTTGGGGAAGCGCTTTCAACTTGCCGAGCACATACCACAGGCAGTCGAATGCATCGGCTTTGATGGCGTTGGCCAGGTCCGGCACCGTAAGTTGCACAGGCAACCCCAGCGGCTCATACTTCCTCAGATTATCGAGGTCATCACGCCTGAACAGGCAGCCGAGGAAGCTGTGATGCTCCCCGACCTGACCGCTGCCATCGTAAAACCATGGCACAGCCTGTAATGGTGCCAAAGGCACCAATCTGCCGATGGATTTCTCGGCCCACTCTACATCTGCTTTAAAACAGCCAAAGTAGGGCTGACGCGGCGCAATGGTTTGAGTTTCGCCACCGGCGCTCTGCATGTCCGCACCCAAATCGCCGCCCTCAAAGCGTGCGCCTCTACTCAGGAGTTGATCCACGAGCGCCCAACGGCATCTGCTCCAAGCTGAATAAAGAGGTTTGTTTCGCCCCTCGTAATCTAGCCCCTGCACATCCGCCCCGTGCTCCAGCAGCAGACCCACGAGATCACCGCCGCCTTCATTGATGGCAAACGACAGCAGCGAAAAGCGTTCATTGTAGCGGCGCTCAAGTTTCCAGCATGGAATGTTAGGGCTGGCTCCTCGCTCCAGTGCCAGACTGGCCGCCTCTACATTTTGTGAACGTACAGCGCACTCCAGCAGCACATCGTAGAATTGCAGGCTGTGTTGTAATAGTTCCCGTTCCCAGCCGCGCTGAGACTCTGATTCCGTATATCGCTCGACTGATTCAGTGGCGAGATCGGGGCGATTGAGAAGGGCCTTCAATATTTCTGTTCGTTTGTGCCGGATGGCATTGCAGCAGGTTTCCACCACACTTCGAGAATCAAAGGTCGTATCTGCCAGGAAGTTGGCCATCCAGTCGGCAAAAGAAGTGCTGTTTAGATTTCGCGAGAGTCCGGTGATAAAGGCTCCACGAGCTGAGGCGGAGACGTTCTTCCAAAGCTTTTCCGCCAAAGCGGTCAATCCAAGATAACCAGCGGTCCAAGCACGATCTTCAAACAGTTGAAATAGTGTTTCCGCATCTCGCAGATGAACCGTTGAACAGTGGTCGTTGATCACCTGCCACTGATTCTCGGCGTCAACATCCACACCGAGTCCATAGCTCATCAGCATGCCGAAATGCATCCACTCGACGCGCCCCTGAGGTGTCGGCTTGTCGCTTTTGGTGATTGCATCGACGGCCTGTGCAAGTTGTGGATTCATAGTGGACACTAGATCCTCCATGACACCAGGGAGGTGATCTTTTGCAAAGATGCTGCGTGCGATTTCAATCAAGCCTCAGCACCACTTCGAGACAGTTCAAGCCGACTGCTAGGAAATTGCTTTTGAGGGGGGGCGGGTCGGGTCGGCCCTGGACGTAGCGCGGGGACAGGGTGTGAGGGTGAGCTGTCCAATGCTGTACCGGATGCCGGGTTCAGTCTTTGCCATTCGGCTTTCGTTGCGGCAGTTGGACGCCACGGGCGGCGATCTCCCTGTGATGTCGCCGCACCCGCTCCACTGGGTCTTCCTTGCGTGAGGAAGGAGGCGGCTGATTGCGCACGATCTCGCGCATTTGTTCGGGTGTTACCAGGGGCATAAGTGTGGGATTGAAGTAGGGATAGTAGCCGGAAACGGCTCAAAATCCACCCTGCAATTCTTCATCCGCGAAGATAAACCCGTTGCATTTCAGAAGATGAGCAGACGCCAAAAGTATGTTAAAATCGCTCATGTTTCTTGAGTGCCTCCAACGTGAAATGGCTGTCTGCCAGCATGGTGAAATCGAAGCGTTTTTGGCGGATGATCCTGGCCGCTGGCATGTGGTCAGCATCCGAGAGCCAGATCACCCTGAAGCCACACTCAAGGACGCCTTGAAAGCGCATGCTGTTGTCTTCGAGGATGTCCTTAACTCAAAAGGCACCCACGGTCACGGCCCCAAGGCGACTCACCTCGAAGGCATCCTGCGCTTCGTGCAAAACAGCGGCCAGGCACCTTTGCTGTTTCAATGCTGGGCGGGACGATCCCGCAGCACCGCCGTTGCGCTCGTGGTGATTGTGAAAAGCCTCTGGGATCAGGGCATGGACGGTCCAGAATTGGTGCGCACTGCTGCGGACATTCTTCTCAAGTTGCGCCCTGTTGCGATTCCGAACCGCCTCGTGCTACGCCTCGGCCTGGAGGAGTTCCTTGCGCATCCGCTGGGGCAGACCCTCAGCAAGGCGCTGGTGGACGAGCCGAGAATTCGACGGAATTTCTTCGATTGAAAGCGCGCCACCGTGTGTCCGGTTATGTCGGCTCGGCACAAACAAGAGAGGATAGCTTTTTCAGTGGTGAGCGATGATCAGCCAGCAGTTCTCCTGCGCCCTATCGAGGAGCTGAACGGCTTGTGGATTATTTGGTAGTGCGTTCGGCGTCGGTGAGGGAGCCGAGGTCGGTGACGATGACGTCGATGGGGTAGAGTTCCTGGCCTTTGACGAGGATGTTGCCAGTGTGAGCATCGCGGATGATGGCTCCGGTGGGTGTGTGGCGGTAGACGATGTTGTCGTCGCCGGGGCCGTCGATACGGACCCAGCCTTTGGCCTCCAAGAGGGACTGAAGGCGCTTGTCGTCCTTGAGTTCAAGCGCTTCGACAAATGGCTGGGCGGTCCAGATGACGCCGTTGCCGCGGGTGTTGCGCGAGACGCCGATCATGCGCGTCTGGATCGCGGGGAAGGCGGTGTTGTAGTTTTCGAGGCGCTGGAGGTATTGCGCCGGCGAGCGGCCCATGAAACCATAGCTGTCGAGGATGGTGCTGCGGATGACGATGTCGGCATCCTTGCCGGGGATATAGACATCGTGCTCGGTTCCTCCGCCGGAGGTGCCAAGGTAAGCGATGAGTTTTTCGACTTGGGGCTTGTCCCAGAAGAATCCTTCCGCCTTGGCGCGTTCGATCAGTTTTGCTTCTTCGGCGACGAGTTCGTTGAGGTCTGCGCGTTCGGTGTAGGGCGGAATTGATCGCCCGGCACGCGTGTAAGTTTCCGGTTTTTCTGATTCGCCCGGAACAAGGCCAAGCGCTGCTCCGCTGTCAGTTTTAATTCGGGCGAGCCCTTGAATAAGCCTAGATTCTCCATGCGTCCAAGCTACACCTTTCAGAGCCATAAAGCCACTGGTTTGATGACGCTAGAGCGTCTTGATTCCCTTGGCCTTGCACTCGGCCTTCATTTGCTGCTTCATTATTTCGTTGAGTTGCTCGCGCTCGCGCATGTGCTCTGGCAGCGTCGAGTAGTCGAACGGCTTGGCGTGCGTCGCCGGTGGCAATGCGCTCGGCTTTGTTGAACCATTGCTTGTAGCTATCATGGGAGAAATCATACACCAGATCGGTCGTTTCGGCAAGCGGGGTGGGGAAGTGGTAGGAACCGTCCGACTGGCGGTATTTGTCCGCGTGGCGGCGGTCCGAGGCTGATATGAACTTTTACCCAAGCTGCCTCTCTCGACTGTTCCTACATTGATGCGTGTGAAAGTTTATACAGCCATGAAATCTTCCAAATTGCCCGTCTCGGGGGACAAATATCCCGATTCTGGCAAAATCAGCGCACTTGTCGCACAGGACGATTTGCTCAATCTGCCGGTCAGGCAGGTCGTCGAGGTCGAAGACAAAGCGTCCTGTGTTGAAACCGGGTTTGAGGATGCTCCCCAAGAGAGTTCCAACTTCCTCGGCTAGCAAACGTCTCATTTTCCAAGCCGAACGGCAGCCAAGGCACGCCACGACCAGATCATCGGCAAAAATTGCGAAGTGAATGCCTTCGGAATCACATATCGGGCAGCGTAAGCCATAAGCGTCCCGAATCGATTCGCAGTCAGTGACTGAACATTTTATATGCCTTTCAAAAGTGGCTTTTACCTTGATGCCGTTGCCATTCACCCACCTCCGATGGGCGCGGCGCATCTTGAATCGCCCAACTATTGATACCGGCACTCGTTCCCGTACCAGATCATGGTCAGGCAGCATCCAGTGATGGACGATGCAAAGACTCACGAGATTGGGCATAGCATGCGAGCCGCCATTCGCGATCGAGTCGATGTGATGCACATCGAGATCCAACAGATTTGGACACCGCGCTGATAATCATTCGCTTCACGGTCTCGGTATAGGTTTTCGTTGAGCTTGTTGATTTCGGGCGACCAAGCTCGGAACTTGGGTTTCGGAGGCTGTTTGGGGCCAAAAAAGTGGTCCCAAAGTCCGATCAAGACGAAGATGACAATAACAATGAGAATCCACATGGCTTGGCATTTCGTGTGAAGGAGGTGTGTTCAGTATTCAGACAAACGGTTTACAGGCGCAGCCATCTGGAGGGGCACCTGCCTGTCAAATCCTGCTCAACTTCCTCTCATGTTCAATCCACTCGATGGTTGTAGCCAATAGACCCAAATTCCGCATGTGCTCATCTGGCAGCATCAAAAGCCACTCGATGAAAATCTCGTTACCGGGTGAAACAAGTGCCGCAACCTTCGTGTGGCACGTCGACTGAGGATGGGTGGTGTGAAGCCGGATGTAGTCGGCTTCGCCAAGGAGCTTTTGCCATTCTCTAGAATCCAATCCTCGCGGCGGATCAAAGATTTGTGAAGGATGAAAAGGCAGTGCCTCGCCATTCCAGAACCACCGGACCCCAATGCTTTGATCCCATTCCGCGTCTTCGAAGTCCCATGGTCCGATCTTGAGAGAACCGATTGTCAGGAATTCAGAATTTACCTTGATCGAGGGCAACAAGGCCAAATCAGATGAAACCTCCTTGCTTGCATAAAACCCGCCAGTCTCGATTTGGAAGGCACCCTGGTCCATTTCGGCAAGCTGCTTTCGTTCTGACACATCAGAGCAGTATGACAGCTCTGCAAAGACAACGGTATTCCCATCCAAAAAGTCCTGCATGAAGAAAAGCTTCAACACAGCGGTCTCGAGTCTGATTTCACGATCGATCTCGGTCTCACCGCCGCTGGGCCATTCAGGAACCTCCAACCCTTCGTGCTCTATTGCTATTTCGCTGAACAAAGACCGCTGCGGTGAATCGGTCGGCAACTCGAGCTTCACAAGCTTCTGGCTTTCAAAGGAAACGTCAATCTCTACATGAATTGGTTGTACCGGCACTGAATCGCTTTGTCCAGTCGGCTGCGGACACGCATGCCGTGTAGGGCTTTGTGCTGCCAAAGGCCTGCCTGGCATCAATAACACGATCCACGGCCTGCCAGATGACTGAAAATAGACGGAGTCATAGCCAGCTTCACAAAGCAGCTTCGTCAGCATGTCCCCGAAGAGCAGAGCACTCCATTTGTCCCTGTGAAGCCGATGGGAGCGATGAGCTGCCACTTTGCAAAGCTTCAACCACAAAGAGTCATCCTGTCGAATGTCTTGAAAGACCCGCGCCGGGTCGCTCTCAAAGTACACAGGCTCGTTGACTACCAACAAGGCATGTCGGGGTGGAAGAAAGGCATGGCGTGAAGGAACTCGGTCACTGCCAGCACTGTCGAAAGGCCGCATGGACAAATACACGCCATTGCCAGCCGGAGTACTTTCGCCGCCATTGAAGCCGCCAAAGCCTTCAAGACGATAACCATACACATGCTTGCCATCTAGATGCAGTTCCCAGTTGGCAAACAAACCGTAATTGGCGGCAGGCGGCAGGATGAAATCAGATTCATTGATGACGTCCATGTCAGCCAAGCTCAATTCCGCGTCTTCTTCTATGAGCTTCGACAGCGAATGCTCCTCATCTTTGCGTTGGATGAAATCCTCCTGCTCGTCGTAACTGGAGAAAACCTCACCCGAATTCGGGTCTTCGGCTGTCTGTTCTGATTCGGACTCATTCATCGTAAAACTGAATAACATCAATAAAGCGGACTCACAACAGGCCCCAATGCCTCCTAAAAGATGCTGCTGGACCGGTAGCGCACTGGCCGCCACTAAAGCACTGCCGCAGGAGCAATAACATTTCACCGGTGAAATCGATGGTTTTCAGGCCAAACGTCGAGGCGGGGCCATTGTGAAAATAAAAGTTGGGATCATCGCCCGCCAGGCGCACAGCCTCTGCGAGTATCGGCGATTGTGATCCCGGCTTGATGTGGGCGAGCAGTCCCCAGCCATTCCAATGGATCGTCCATTTGTAGCCGATTAATCCTCGCTCAGCGTTGTTTTCTTCCAGCAGGCGCTCCAACCAGGCCTCGGCTTCACAGTGCGTCAGGATGGTTTCCTCAAGCACTTCAAAGTTTTCACGTAGTGTCCAACCCAAGGGATCGTGCAGCGATCTGTCCTGAAAGAATTTCTGCCGCAGCAAGCCGCGAATAGGGTGCTGAAAAAGCACCCAATGATCACGGCCATTACCTGCCCCCCAGTTCTTGGGCGCAACATCGACTAGAACGACCTCCGTTTCAGGCGGTAGCGGGGTCTTTCCCCCTTCTATATGCCAATGCAGAAGAGCGGCAAACTCATCGCGGACCTCTTGGCAAAGGTGGGACTGCCGGTCTAGCGCCGCCAATACTGGTGTTGGATCGTTTTCACCACGCAACATCCAGCGTGCCAGTAGAATCACCAGTTCAGATGCCTCCAGATCGCCCCCAGGCAGTGCCGGCAGCACGGCGGCCAGCTTTTGCCAATCACCCACTCCGATTAGCGCAAGCGCTAGCGCTTTAGCACAAGACCAATCAGTCACATCACCGGGAAGAAGACTCTCCGCCAGCGTCCACGCTTCCCTCCATGATTTGCGCATCAACGCGCCGTGGATACTGTGGCAAATACGTCGTACGGCATTGTTGCGCTCGTAAAGTCGAGGTTTGTTATCATCTGTCAGCAATTCTCGGCGGATGAAGGTAGCCAATGGTGCCAAATGCCGTTTCCATAGCAACTTGTAGGCGTGATAGGGATCGAGTCGTCCTGCCTTCATGATGCACGCTTGCGCCAGTTCGATCTTCCCACCCAGCAAGGCCAGCGATGCCCTCATTCCGTAGTATGGCCAGAAGGTCTCGAACACCTTGCTTCGCCCGTCCAATAGGGCCTCGGCCTCATGGTGCCTATCCAAGTGAAGAAGAATTTCAGCTTTCTCGATTCGGTAAAGTTCCCGCGCATATTCACTGATGCCATCCGCAGCGATCAACTGATCCAATTCCACGAGTGCCTCATTGTAACGAGCTAGCGACTTGAGCGAGCGGACGAGGGCCTCCAGCGCCGACACAGTTTGTTGATAAGGTCGCGGAACGGAACGGATTATCGCCAGGGTCTTCTCGTGGGCTCCCGATTCTGACCAGAGCCCAGCCTCAGTCAGCACATCCTCAACCCGGAAGGCGGCTTTCATGGCGGGGTCCTTAGCGGCATCGCCCCACTCCAACCAGCGGATTGCTGTGGAAATGCTAATATCAAGATGGCCCCGAGCTAACCTCCGCACCGGCACCGGAGCGTTTGGGTCCACAATCACCTGATCCTTCCAGCGGATCAAGAAGGGGCGCAGCCAGGGCGCATGTTGCTCCAGTTCCTCTGCGTCAATCACCCGCTCCGGCCTAGCCAGGTAGCCGAAGGGATAGCGGAAATCCGGCGGATAGATGGCGGCGCAGCCGGGCGGAAAGTCGAATTCGGGCAGGTCCATGGGGCAGATTGTCATGCTTCGCCTTTTGGATACTGTTTCAAAGCTAAATCGTGATTACCTCGGCATCGCATGGCGGATTTATGCGACGCTCGTCTCGTGGATAGCAGTTGGCGGGGCACCTTCATATCAAGGATACTACTTCCTTCGCCCCCTGCTAGGCCGATGACGAGAACCGTGATGGATGACTTGGCTCTTCATAGTATGTGTAGTTCTGCATTATCACATAGGGGGTGAGACAATTGTAGGGAGAGGGGTCTTTTTTGTTGCCGTTCCGTGCAAGGGAATCTCTTTCCGTGCGCGTCCGTGTCCTTGGGTAGGCGCCCCACCAAGCAAATTCCATGAGAACGCAAATTTGCGCTTTCCACTTTTTTTCGAGGTGCCTTTACAGATTTGCCGCTGGGCCGTTTTTGCAGTTCGTTGATATGCAGTCGTTTGCGATTTTTTGATTGATCGTGATGACTCAAATCAGTAAAGCAGGCGTGTTTGGCACTCGGCTCACACCGCTGGTTTTGCGCTGGGCAGGTGTGACCCAAAGAAGACCGGAATGACGGGGAGCATGAACTTGCAAAACCGCCGCAATTCGTCCCGCCGAATCTGCGCTGGAAGACGTGAACGCAGTGCCTCCGCCAACTCACTGGCGGCTTCACTGGCTGGCAGCATGCTGTTCTGATGCAGGTTGTGCCGCCGCATGTAATCCTGCCAGGCGAGCACGTCCCAGCCGTCCGCCTGCTTCTGCGGCGCATCTGGTCTGCGTCGCCAGTAGTTGATCGACTGCCTGGAGACGTGCAGGCGTTTCGCGAGGCTCGTGATGAACCTCACCCGCTCAGAGTTTTGATCGTTCGCGTTCATCGTCCGCATCGCGCGTCATGGCCAAGCACTGCAACCAGTGCCGCCAGTCGCTCCACGTTTTCCATGGTGATCTGCTCCGGCCCAAACCGAAACACGCGCCAACCGGCCAGACTCGCCTCCATGTATTTATCCAGATCGGCGTTGAACCCGGCGGCACGGTTGTGACGACCGTTCACCCAGATGCCGCCCTCGATCTCAATCAACACACGGGCCTCCACTTGCGCAAAATCGGCCCGCCAACGCCGCTCGTGATGGAAGCGGTATTCCCTTTCCAAGTCCGGCCCCTTGACGTGTTTCCAGAGCATCAGGAAGCGTTCTTCGAGTCGAGAGGGAGATTTGGGAGCACGGTAGCGCAGGCGGGGCATGGCCTGCGTGGGGAGTCAACTCTCCAGGGTTGCGGGTACAGGGTCTTGGAGATGGCGTTCCAACGCTTCCAGCCGCCTCTCAAATTCTGCGCTCCGCACGCCGCGTTGCAGGTACAATTCGACCCAGCGCTCGATGGGGATGAACAAGGCGAGAACGATCCAGGCGATGCCAATGGCAAGCGCCCAGGCGATGATGTATGCGGGTGTCATAAGGGGATTCGGGTTTTGGTTTGGGTTTGATTGAGTCAGAGAAGTTTCATCTGGTCGGGGTCATCGACCTGGCTTTCGATTTCGTCGGTGATGGTTTTGCTGATGCTGCACTTCACCTTGAGCTTGGCGGGAGCGCCGTTCTGCACGCTGATGCGTAGGCCGATGGCGTATTTGCCGTCATCGTCGGCGGAGTCCTTCGCTTCCCGCCAGTGCGTGGAGAGCAATTCACGGACGTGATCGAGGGCTTGATCTTGGAGGGGTTGATCGGTTTCCATGGTGGTGTGTGGGTGTGTTTAGTTTTCGAGTTCCTGAATGATTCGGGTGACCATGCTGAGGTCGCGCACGAGGGTTTCCTTCTGCTCATGGGTGGCGCGTTTGAGCCAGCCGTTTTCCTTCATCTGCGACCACCAGGCGTTGAGGCGGTTGAGGAAGGGGATGTGGTTGAGGCGGCCACGGTCAGCGGGATCGAGCGTCATCTCCTCTTGGGTGAGAAGCCTGCCGGCGGTGATGCTCTTGCGCAGGCGGCGGGTGGGCACCGCAGCGAGTTCCGCATCGGCCTCGTCGACGGCAATCTGCAGCCAACGTTTCTGCTCCTCCTCGTCGAGCTTGGCCACCGCCTTGTGATGTTCCCAGGAGAGTTGTTCGTTGCGCAACGAGGATGGCACGCGCCGGGCCACGTAGGCGTAAGTGATGAGGGTGCTGCGGTCCAGGCCGGTGAGTCGCAATGCCTCGTTGTAGATTTCGGCGGACACGCGGCGAGTGCCGATGGATTCGTTTTCAAAGCCGGGGAGGCGTTGCTGGCCACGGAAGTGATCCTCGCCATACACGAGCCAGTCGCCGATGACGAAGGCCGCGCTGGACATTGCGGCACCAAAGCGGGCGGCCATGTCCTGCCATTCCTCAAAGCTCAGCTCGTCGGAGATTTGCAGGCCGGTGCGGGTGAGGGTGATTTTCAAATCGGTGCGGGCGGGTTTCATGGGTGAGTCTGGAGGTGGTGCATGCGGGCCTTGCGGTAGCTTTGACGGGCGAGCAGCGAGCGCATGGCGCGACTGGGCTTCAGATTGAGAGACTGCGTCAACTCCACGCAGCGTTTGGAGACGGCCGCGCGGGTGACGTCATGGCGTTTGGCGATCTCAGTCATCGAATCGCCGTCGTAGGCGAGACCGGTGACCAGGGCGAGGCAGTCCAGCGAGAGACGGGCATTGCTCTGGCTGACCATCTCGCCCACTAGGCGGCGCAGCAGGTCGTGAAGCCCCTCCACATCCGCAACTTGCGGACTGCCAGAGCATGGCCTGGCGGAAGAGGGTTCCTGGTGGGCAGAGTCATCGCTGGCAGGTTCTTCGAGGTGATCCTCGCAGCGGGCGCGGGAGGATTCGGCAGCATCTTTGGTGGCACCGCCGGAGCCGCAAGGGAGATAGGCTTTGTCCAATCCCATCTCCTTGACCCTGCGGCGTTCCTCGGGCGGCAGGGAGTTGATCCACTCCGTGTATTCGCGGCGGTATTTGTCGTCACGTTCCCGCTGCCTTGCGGCGTAGGAGGAGCTGATCGAAAGGTCATCATTGTCGTCGTTCATGGTGATGGCTCCTTTCACTTCTCGCCCCAGTTGGCACACGACCCCGCCTCGACTTCGATGGGCACCTGCGGGAACAGGGCGGCCATCGCTTCGATCATGATCGCCTGGACCAGATCGCGGACCTCGTTTGCCATTGCCTCGGGAGCTTCCACGAGCACTTCGTCATGCACGGTGGAGATGAGCCGGGCTTCAGCGGGCAACTGCTGTGCGATGAGCACGAGCGCCTGCTTCATGCCATCGGCGCAACCGCCTTGAACCGGCGTGTTCACCAGGGCGGTGAAGCGCTCCCATTCGGATGCCGTCTCGGGCAGTAGCCTGCGTCTGCCCAGTACGGTTCGCACTTCACGGGCACCGGCGTCGGCTTGGTTGCGGCTCTCGCCGTGCCACTGGCGCAGATGGCCATAGGTGCGGAAGAACTGGCGGCGAATCTGCTCGGCCTGATCGAGCTCAAGCTGCACGCCGTAGCTCGATGCCGCATAGCGCACGAGACCTGGTGCGCTCTGGCCATAGAGCAAACCGAAGTTTGCCGATTTGGAAATCTGACGGTCCTGCTTGGTCACTGCATCGAGCGGCTTGTTCAAGACCTCGGCAGCGGTCTGCTTGTGCAGGTCCACGCCGTTCTTGTAGGCCTCGATCATCTTGGTTTCGCCAGCGATCACCGCCGCCGCACGCAGTTCGATCTGCGAGTAGTCGGCGACGATGAGCTTGTTCCCAGGCTCAGGCACAAAGCAGGTGCGCAGTTCGCCTCGGCCAATGTTTTGCAAGTTGGGATCTTTGGAGGAGAACCGGCCGGTGGCGGTGCCGGTTGGATCGAAGCGGCCGTGAATGCGCCCGTCCTGCTTCACGCATTCGAGCAGCGAAGCCGCCTGTTGGGCGAGTTTTTCCGCGCCTCGAAATTCAAGTATGAGCGGGATGATCTCGCCATCGTCCGCCGCCTTGAGCGTTTCCTCGTTGGTGTTTTCCAACTCGATGCCGACGGCACGGAGCGCTTCAAGCAATTGCTGAGGACTGCCGGGGTTGAGCTTGGGCAGGTTGAGCTTTTGGCGCAGCAGACCGGCGTGTTCAGCGGCTGAGGATCGAGCCTTTGCTTCGATCTCGCGCAGTTTGGCCTGGTCCACGGCGATGCCTGCGTGCTCCATCTCGACGATCACGGGCACGAGTTGCATCTCCAACTTCGCCACGGTGTCGAGGCCGTCGTGTTCCAGTTCGCCCCAGAGCTTGTTGGTCAAGGCATGCAGATGCAGCACATCACGCGCCGCATAGTCGAGCTGGTCCTCGGCGAGGAACATCGAGCCCCAGTCGGAGCGGCTGTGGTCCGGAGCGGGTGGCACGCCGAGGTAACGCTCCAGGCACTTGTCGAGGTCGTTGCCAGGCTTGGTGCCAGCAGAGAGGAGGCGAGCGCCAACCAGCGTGCAGAACACCTTGCTGGCACGCAGACCACACTTCACGCGTAGCCAGAGCAGGTCGAACTTCGCGTTGTGCGCGATGATCTCCACGGCTTCGAGCGCGGCCTTCAGCTCACCGAGATCGTAACCAAGCGCACGCAGGTCCAGAATCCACGGCTCCTGACCTTCCACGCACAGCGACAGCAGCCGGATGTCACCGGCCCACGGATCAAGCCCATCGCCTTTGCGCGGACCGTAGGTTTCCAGATCGAGCGCGACGGACTTCGCCTCCAGGATGGCGGTGGCGATTTGAGGGAGTGTGCCGCGCGAAGTGACCGGAATTGGGGTTTGGCGCACGTGGCGCACAAGGCGCACGCACTCCTCCCCATCTGTACTACCGTTTATATATATATTTTTATTTTTAATATCATCATGAATTATTTCCCCAGTGTCTGACACAGAGGAACCACGTGCGCTTAGTGCGCCACGTGCGCCGGATTTAGAGGATTGGACGGCTTCAAAAGTGGGTTTTGCACCGGCATTTACCACCGGAGCGGTTTCATCAGCGGCGGGTGAGTGCGCCATGTGCGCCGAGGTGCCGAACAGTTCGCCGACCAAGTCCACATGCTCATTCCTCGCGGCAGTGAAAATGAACTTCTGTTTCTGCGTTTCACGCACTCGGTCGTCCACTCGCATGGCGATGCCACCGAGTTGGCGGCCTCGAAATTGCCGCAGATCTTTGCCCACGCGTGTCTTCACGCCCTTCTCGGCAAGGTCGCCAAACCACGAAAACAAATCCTCGTCGTCATGCGCAATGATCACGTCGTAGATTTCGCCTTTGGAGATCCACTTGTCAGGATGGGCGGCGAAGCAGGCGGCAAACAGTGCCTTCATCGCTTCTGTCTGCCGGTCAGCAGGCAGGCCGCCATCATCTTCGTGCGGCAGGCAGGGATCACCCAGGCCATTGACCATCATGATGCCGCCGACGATGGCCGCCCATTCAGGGAAGCTACTGAAGGGCGTGGGGCCGCACGGACAGCCTGCATCCATCCAGCGCCGCACCAGCGCGGCCACAGCGGAGAGCATTTCGCTGCGATGCCGCAGCAGCCAGCCATGCAGATCGGGTTTGGGAAACAACCGCCCGTTGGCGTTTTCCTCGGCGAACATGAGCGAGATGCGCCGGGTGCGCGGTTCCACGTCAGGGCGGAACGTGAGGCCGATGTTGGCGGAGATGCTGAACTCGATCTCGTTGGGCAGCTTCAAATCGGCTTTGCCTTCGGTGCTGCCAAGGTTTCGGGCGGCAAACATCTTACTGGTGATCGCGCCGATGAAGCAGGCGTCCTGGATGTGGCCCTGGCAGTTGGCGAAGTGGATCATCCGCCGTCCGCTCATCAGCGCGGCAGTGATGCGCTTGCGCGTTTCCTCGCTCTCACGCTCCAACGCGCTGTCCTCGCAGCTATGGCCTTCGTAAACCATGTGCGTCACACCCGCGAGATAGTCCTTCCCAGCGCGTGGACGGTTGGCGGAATAATGCCAGAGCGGGAAGCGTGCATCCCAGCCCATCAAGCCACGGCAGTAGGGCGTGATGAACCGTGCGAGTTGGTGCACCAGACTTTGCTTATCGCGCCAGCCAAAGCCTTCATGCGCCTCACGAAGCCATTGCATGGCCTCTTCAGCCGACATGGGTTTGATCGCAGGTGCCGAAGGATCGGTGTAGATGCGAAAGCGTGCATCATAGCCAGGCTGCGGGTAGGCGATGCTGCCGTCATCGAGCCGGATCGGCAGTGGCAGGTCAATGATGCGGATGATCTCAGGCAGGCGGCGCTTGAACTGAGGGGCTGCCAACAATCCGGCAGCGCACTCGCGTGTCATGGTGCGAGCCATGAACTGCGGCTGGCCGCTCTCCTGATCCATCTGCACGATGCCGGTTTGCAGATGGTCCTCCACGGCGGTGCGTGCTTCCACCGGTTCCATCGGCACGAAGCCAAGCGACTGTGCCTTCTCCGAATATCGCACCAGGGAGATGGCGACGACACGGCTGGCCTTGTTGAACCAAATACGCTTGGGCTCAATCACCTCGGCAATCTCGGCCGCGAACTCTGAATCCTCGCGATCCAGACCCGGCAGTGGAATGCGCGGGCGGCCTTCGCGGTCCTTCTGACCGTCCTGCCACACGCGCTGCTCGCGGCAGTACTCGTCCACGATGCCGGCTTGCTGTGATTCGAACCATTCCACCACCTCCTTGACGGTGCGCTCAGCGCAGTGGGCGTGCAGGCATTTGAAGCCGGGTGGTTCAGAGGCGAAGATGGCGGTGTCGGTGCCAATACCATCGTTCGGTTTGGAGTGATCATGTTCCCACGGACAGCGCACCGCCCACTTGTTCTCATCTGGATCAATGCATTCGCCCAAGCGACCTGCGCGGCGGAACAGGGCCACGATGTCCAGTGTGGCGAGATCGCCGTTGAAGGCTGCCCACCAGGCGGATTCCTTCTTCGGGCGACCACGCTTGGCAGCTTCGGGAGTTTCAAAACCGAACCAGTGACGCAACTGCTGCCAGCTCACTTCGGGAATGGGGCCGGTGATTTCCCAGGTGTAGCGGTGGCCGCTTTTGTGGACGGATGGGCTCAGCACGATGTTGAGGCCATCGAAGTACAATTCAGCGCTCACCTTCTCATTGATCTGGCAGGTGATGGCTTTCTTGGCTTTGAGCACCGACTCAGGCAGATCACGACAGATGAAGGACAGGTGGGCACCACCACCCGTGCGCTCGCGGGGCGCATGATCGAGTTCGGGTTTCGTTGCCAGCCATGCACGCACGGACTCGCCCGCATCGGGCTTGCTGTCGAGATCCACATGGATGAACGGCGGCCGCACGACGCAGCCCACGTTGGTGTGGCTGGTGCCATTGAAGTGGCGCTTCAAAAAATCCTGGGTGACTTCCTCGGCACGGTGATTGCGCCAGCCTTTGAGGGTGGGTTTCTTGCCGCGCTCCTGCTCGTCGCCGCGATCGGGAGGCATGAGCGGATGCACAGCCCAGCCAAGCTGGTCATGGTAGAACTGCGCTGCCTGCAGGCGGTCGAGTTCGTTGATGTTTTCAGGAATGGAAAAGGTCATGCAGTGGTGGGCTTGAGAGATTCGTAAAATTCCAGCGCGGCACGGCTGACGAACACGCCGTTGAACCACGCCTTGAGGTTGAGTCCGGCGAGTGTGCGCACACGCGAGAGCGCCACGTAGGCCTGGCCGGGTTCGCGGGCGGCTCTCACGTCGATGTAAGCCGAGTCGAGCGTGAGGCCCTGCGCTTTATGGATCGTGAGGCTCCAGGCCAAGCGCAGCGGGATCTGCACAAAGGTGGCGCTGTGTTTGTCGCGTGCATCAAACCGCCACTCATAGGGTGCGACGCGGATCGGCATCCCATCGCAATCGACGAGCACTTCATCTCGTCCGCACACAACCACCGTGCCGGTCTGGCCGTTCACGAACCCCAGATCGGGTTTGTTCACGGTGAACATGACGCGGGCACCCGGCTTGAGCACGAGGCGCTCGGGCGTGAGCAGATTGTTGCGCAGGAACTGGATCTGATGATCGGGACCGTTGGTGCGTGCCTGATATTCGGTTTCAGTCGTGTCGATGCAGGAGAGTCGGTAGGCGTTCCATTTGTCCACCTGCGTGTTGTGCGTGAACAGGCGCGGGATGTCGGCATTCGGGAAGTGCACCACGCGTGAGGCGAGCAGTGCCGAGTTCTCCGCATTGAGCCGTCCCTGCCGGAATTCACCAAGGGCCGCGAGAAACTGCGGCTCGTCCTGGCGGTGAACCTTGGTCAGATGGATCACCGCAAAGTTGGCTCGCTTCCATGACTGGGTGAGGAAAGCCCAGTCATAGGGCTCGCTGGGATTGATGCGCACCGGCGGCAATTGCAAAAAGTCCCCGGTGGCGATGATCTGGATGCCACCGAATGGTGACTGATCACGCCGCACCGTGCGACACAACAGGTCGAAGAACTCCAGCGTGACGCCGGAGAGCATCGACACCTCGTCGAGCACGAGGAGGCGGCAGGCGCGGATGCGGTCCATGCCGGCACGCACGGACTGGCGTTTGTCACGCATCAGTTCCCGCAGGAACTCATGCGGATCATCGCCGCGTTTGGGGCCCAGCATCATGCCGCTCCAGCGGTGCAGCGTGCTGCCGCCGATGTTGAGCGCGGCGATGCCGGTGGAGGCCGTGATCGCCACCTCCTCGTCGTCAGCGTCGATCTCGTTGCGCAACAAGGTACTCTTGCCCGTGCCCGCCGGACCAGTGAGCAGGACATTGCGGCCCTGCTGCACCAGCCGACGCAGGGAAATGGCGGATGTATCGTGCATCAGCCGAGGTGGGTGTGCAGAATCCAGCCGAGGCACAGCCCTAGCACGAAGGCGATCCAGCGCCACAGGTCAGGGTGGCGCGGGCTGTTGCAGGAGGTGCGCAGTCGCAAAGGTGCGTCCAAATAGGTCATGAGCGTGGGCATGGGTCGGGATGGGTGAGAGGTTCAGGCGCTCAACGTCGGCGTGGGTTGTGGGCGGTAGCCCTTGGTGAAGCACCACAGCTCGCGGGCGCTCTGAAAGGCCTGCCAGCACGGCTCATGCTCCTCACGCGGCCAGACCTTCACCTGGACGGGCGTGGGTTCGACGGAGTTGATCACTACCGAGGCGATGTCCTCCAGCTTGCGGCTGCATTCGCCCGCGTGATTGAGCGCCTTGAAGTAGGCCATCAGTTGCAGCGGCCACGTTTCATAGAAGGCGGCCTGATAGACGCCTTTCTTGTCGGGCTTCATCTTCTGCGTCTTGAAATCAATCAAGGCCCAGGTGCCTGCGTGACGCAGCTTGGCCACGAGGTCGATGCGGCCGGCGAAGCCAAGCTCCGAATGCACCGCCACGGTTTCCACCAGACCGATGCGCTCGACGTGATCGTCGATCCAGAGTTTCACCGGCATGAACAGCCGCAGGATGTCCGGGTTCTCCGGCGGTTCGCCGGTTTGCAGATAGACCTCGATGGCCGCATGCACCGCGCTGCCGAGATCGGCGGCGGAGCGCACCTGCTCGCTCATGTCTTCCACGACACGACGAGCAAAGGCATCAAGGGATTCGTCGTCACGCTTGGGCAGCGTCAGAGCGGCCATGATGGCCTGCTCCTGCTTCCAGGCATCGAGGCCAGGCTTGGCCAGCACACCGAGGATGTTGGTGACTGAGGGTAGGGCGTTCACTTTGCGGGCATCACGCAGCGTGGCGGAGCGGGTGCCGTTGCCGTCCGCCCGTGGCACGTCGTGATACGGCGTGCCATCGGGCAGATACCAGTGGGAAGGGGATTCGCGTTGAATGAGGATCATGGCGGTGAGTCGGGTTCGGGGTTTGCAACTCAGTAGGCGATGTCATCTGCCTGGGGTGCGGGCTGAGGGATGCCCATCTCGGAGGCGGCCTGTTCCAGTGCGGCCATCAGGTCGCGGTCGGCCTTGAGCGGCTTGGCCATGGCTTTGGCAATGGGCAGCCAGTTCTCGCAAAGACTGCGCACCGCCGCCTGATCGAGTTCGCAGAGTTCGAGTCCCTGATGCTTGCCGACGTGGACCTTGGTAAAATGCCAGTCATCCGCAGTCTGCGTATCTTGGGACGCAGGCTGGGAAACACGATTGTAGGAGGCGTCTTTGTCCTGGCGGTCTTTGACGCGGATGTATTTGCCGGAGGGCTTCAAGCCTGCGCCGCTCTTGTCGGGACGGATGAGGCCGATGTTGGCGTAGGTTTCGCCGTTGCGCCCATCGTTGTGGACGATGACGATCTGCGCGGTGCGGCCGATGAGCGTGTCGGTGTCGAACTCCTGCTGCTCGGCAGCCGTGAGGTCGCGTCCAAACCACTGCTTGAGGAAGGCACGCAGCGCGGACTTTTCGCCCAGCGTGGTGTTGAAGCCGCGCGACCAAACGAGGTAGGGTTTGCCGTCGTCACGGAGCTGGGTGGTTTCAAAGACAAAGCGGAACTGCTCCTTCGGGCCGTAGTCGGTCTGCACGGTTTTGGGAACGGTCACATCGACACAGACGGCGAGGCCGTTGAATTCGGGGTGGGTGTCGAAGGGCTTGCTGGATTGAGTGGTGAGTTTCATGGGATGAGTTGGATGGTGATTGCGCCGTGATTGGCGTGGTGGAGTGATCACCTGCCGACCAGTGTCATCGCCACGGACGTCAACTGGGAGGCACCAAACTCATCTGGACTTCCGGGTCGGTATCATGATGCGGTTTTGATACCGGTATCAGGCCTCCGGCTGGACTTTGATACTGGTGCAGTTCCCAGTGGATGCGTGCCTCTCCATGCGGCTACCTGCATCATTATGAAACCCCACCGCATCCACTCCATCAGCATCATCGGCGGCTTCCTCGATGGTGTTCATCTCGATTTTGATACCGGTCTGAACTGCATCATTGGTGCACGAGGCACCGGAAAAACCACGATTCTTGAACTCGTCCGCTACGTTTTGGACGAACTTCCGCGCGCCGAAACATCAGCCGCCGCTCGCAAGCGTGTGGATTCCTTGATTGAGGCCAATCTCGATGGTGGCCGCGTCGAGATGTTGATCGAAACCACCGATGGCCTTCGCTACATCATCACACGATCAGCGGGTGATGATCCCATCGTGATGAACGAGGCGCGCGAACCGACCGCGCTGTCGGTGAAGAGCTTTGATTTCTTCCGCGCGGATATCTTCAGTCAGAACGAAGTCGAAACCATTGCCGATACGAAACGCTTCCAGCGTGATCTCATCGACACCTTCAGTCTCGCAGAGATCAATGATTTTAACCAGAAGATCGCGGACCTGCAGCATCAGGTTCGCAATCTTGCGCGCAGTGAAGAACCCCTTCAATCCAACATGAATGAATGCCAGGAAGGGCTCAAACAACTGCCCATGATTGAGGAAAAACTTAAAGCACTGATCGGTGAGTCGAGGGATGATCAAGCCGAAGCAGTCAATCAGGCGCACGACGCCAAGGCCCGGCGTGATCGGGAGACTCGGGCCGTTGCTAGCGCACGGCAGGTGCTGCAAGCCATGAAGATTGACGTTGAGCCGCTGGTTGGGCGTTTAAAGAACCAACTCAACCAATGCCTGACGCCTGTATTGGGCACTGGTGCCAATCAAAATCTTCTTTCCGCCTTGGTCAACGGCATGAGGCCATGTGTTACCGGAACGGATACCGCACTCAACAACGTTGTGTCACACCTCGACGAAGCTCTTTTGGAACTTGGACAACGTGAACATGAACTGCGCGAAGCACATACCGTTCAGGAAATCGAGTTCCGCACGTTGATCGAAAAGCACAAGGCACACCAGGTGCAGTCGGCTGAACGAGTGACTCTTGAGCGCCGCCGCAATCAACTTGATGAAATGAGGCAGCAATCGGCACAGGCTTTGGACAAGCTCTGCCAGCTTGGCGCTGAACGTGCCAAGCTTCTTGACCAATTGTCGAATCTTCGTGACGCACGGTTTGCGGTCCGTGCCCAAATTGCCGAAAAGTTGACCAGTGATCTCGGCCCGACCATTCGGGTTTCGATCACTCAGGATGGCGAAACGGAATCTTACCAGAAACTACTCGAGGAGAAATTGCGAGGGCAGGGTGTTCAGCATGGCATCGTGGCGCAACGTCTGGCCACCCGCATCCCGCCAACAACGTTGGCGGACATCATCCGTCGTGCGGATGAGACGACCCTAATGGTTGATGCCGAACTCAACAGCAACCAGGCCAAGCGCGTGATCACCACCTTCGGGAATCTTGAAAACCTCGCTCTCCTCGAAACCGTTGATCTTGATGATGCTCCAACCATCGAACTCAAGGACGGGGCTGGCTACAAAGACTCAGTCTGCCTGTCCACTGGCCAGAAATGCACAACTATCCTGCCCATCCTGCTCATGGAGAGCGTGAACCCGCTGCTGATTGACCAACCCGAAGACAATCTCGACAACCGTTTCGTATTTGAAACGATTGTCCGCAGCATTCAGCGCGTGAAAAAGGTGCGGCAACTCATCTTCGTCACGCACAATCCGAACATCCCCGTTCTTGGCGATGCAGACATGGTCATTGTGATGGACAGTGACGGGGAGCATGGTCGCAGCGCCATGTCCGGCACGGTTGATCACTGCGAGAAGCCCATCGTCAACCTGCTTGAAGGTGGCGCAGATGCTTTCCGTCAGCGCAGCAATCGCTATAAACTGACTCCATGAACGCACCCGACTTTAATCAGGCACTTGAGCTCATGAAGGAGAACTTTAACGCGATGCCTTGGGCGGAGCGGCGAGAACTCGCGCAGGCCTGCATTGAATCCATCAAGCAGTCTCCGCAAAGTGCCCCCACGCACATGTTGGACCTGATTGATCTGCTCCTTGACGACCCTCGAATGGAGGTTCGCAAGGCCATCGCGGATATGGTACATCTGCTGCCTGAGCATCATTTTCATAAGGCGGCGGCAAAACTAGGCGTGGATCACAACGCCTTTGTTCGCAGTGCGGCCGAACGTGCCCTTGAGCGGAAAAAGCGCACAGTGGGCGTCGCTTCAAAACGCCGGAAGACGAGCAAGAACGATGGTGATCTATCCAACCTTGAGGCACTCCTTGGCAGCAAAGGAGCGGCCATGGTTCATCAGCATGCACAAAACCTCTTTGAGGTGATGGTCGGAACCTCGGTGCATGAGATCCGCACCTTCATCACCAGCATGAAGGGCAACGTGGAACTATTACTGAAGGACTGCGATAATGGTCATGGCGTTAATGGTGCGCAGAGGCTTGGCCCCAAACTACGGCAGTCTTTTCAGTTCGTCGAACGCCTGATGGATGACATGAAAGCGTTCACCCAGGTCACTCCAGGAGATCGACGCAGCGAACGTATCGCCGATGTCGTCGGTGAAGCTCTGGCCTTGGTGGTTGATCACTTCAAGGCCTGCGATTTCGATGTGTCCATGATCAAATTGCGTGTGGACGTGCCCAACAGCCTGGCTGCTCCCATGTCTCGCATGTCGATGGTGCTGGCACTGCGCAATCTGATCAAAAATGCTTTTGAAGCGCACATGACCAGTCCTGGAGCATTTGTTGCGGGGCATGTGGAGGTGCGCGCAGAAAATTGCGACGAGCAGCTTTTCATCTCGATCAGTGACGGTGGCTCGGGCCTGGGTGCCGACGAGTTAAATCAACTGCGGCAGATGGTGCCTGGTCGAACCTCGAAACGCTACTACGGTACCGGTTATGGTCTGCCCATGGCCCATCGCAACATCAACAACCACGGCGGAATCATGAAAATTGAAAGTGAAGAGGCTGCCGGCACCACAATCACCATCACGCTTCCGCTGGATCATTCAGAACCATGAAACCCCACGCACTGGTCATCGACGACGATCCTGAAATCCGCGAGCATCTTAAAGAGAGGCTTGAGTCTTTTGGACATGAATGCACTGCCGTTGGGTCGCAGGCTGAAGCCGAGGAGATGTTCAAACAACACACTTTTGCTTACGTGTTGCTCGATCTTGAAATCCCCATTCGGTACGGGCGTGTGTCAGCCAAAAGCATGGGGGAGAACACACTTCGTAATCTCCGCAAAGATCCGCGCAATGGTAACGCCCCTGTTCTGATCATCACGGCCCATGGGAAAGATTCGCCCGCACTCGCAGTCAAGCTCATGAAAATTGGGGCGGTGGATTTCCTCAACAAGCCCTTCGATGAGCGCCTGGAGGAATCCATCAATGAGGCACTACAAAAACATGCCGCCAAGAGGCAGGACAAGGAGCTGTCCAAAGACAGCATGATGCCCTTCAACGGCGGCGAATTGATCTTTACCGAAGAGGCGGCTGAATTATTGGATGCGAGGATTGTGCGTTCCAATGCCAATGGCTACCGCGTCCTAAAAACTCTCGCAGCCAAGACGCCACAAGGCATCAGGGTCGCCATGAGTGGAAAGGCGCTTGCCAAAGCGCTGAATCTCGAACGTGGCGATGAAGCAGTGAACGAGACCATCAAAAGTTTGCGCAACAATTTCCGCAAGGCCATGGCGCAGAAGAATTTGCGTGTGGAAACCGACAGCCTGATCTGCAACAGCGACAAAGGTTACAGTCTTTCGCCAGGCATCGCCTGGAAGAATGGCGTGACGGCTACACCACCCAAGGAAGAGAGCCGCCGACCTCGATTGGCAGAACGGCATACATGGTTTCGCGATCAGGTAATCTCAGGAAAGAAGATGAAGCGGCAGGACTATCAGGATCGATTCAAAATGTCAGAGGGCAGCGCCAAAAGAGATGTCGCGCGAATTTCAGGGATCCGATTCATTGGAGGCGGAGTGAGCGGATACTACGTTACTAAAGGGAAAGCCTGATGGGCCTGGAACTGAGCTATTGCGAGGTGTTCACGAAGGCTTTGAAAGTTGGGCAGTATCGCGGCGAATTATTGACGTCACTCATTAGCTCATCATCCCCTCTACCTCCCGAGCCACCCGCTCCTTCAATTCCGGAGGTCCCAGCACCTTGGCCTTGCTGCCCCAACTGAGAACCCAGCGGGTGATCTCCTCCAGCCCGGAGAGATCGGCCTGAAACTCGATCACGCTCCCGTCCGGCTTCAGCCTCCTAATGGCCTGTGTTGGGTGCCACTGGCGCTCTGCCACGACACGGGCGGCATAGCCTTCAAAACGGATGTGTACCTCGTGCTTGTGGCGCTGGTCGCCCGCATAGCTCCACACGCCAAAGCCGCCGCCGAGGTGGTCGCGAGCGTTGAAGCCGACCTCCCGCGTGAACTTGGTCCGCTTCACCTCCAGGTTCGTGATGCGTTGTAGGGCAAAGGTGCGCACCGCTTTGCGTGCTGGATCGTAGGCCAGCAAATACCAACCGTGCTCGATCTGCCCCACATGATAGGGGTGAACCGTGCGCTGCTCCGGTTTGCTGCCGGTGAGCTTGTGATAATCAAAGTTCACCTCTCGACAGGCACGCACCGCATCGAGCAGATCGCCAAAAAGCGTCACATCTGCCGGTAGCACACCCGATGCCTTCACTGAGAAGGCCTCATCCAGCTCATGCCACTCGATGGAAATCTCACCAGGGCACGCTTCAGCGATCTTGCTGAAGCTCTCGCTCAGCATGCGCTCCAGCCGCGTGCCCCGCAGCGGCTCCAAAGCATGACGTGCCAGGAACAAGGCCACCAGGTCATTGCGCGAGAGATGCAGCATGGGGAACTCATGCACCGGCCGCGTGTAGTAGTAGCCATGCTTGAGCTGATCATACTCCAGCGGCAGATCCAACTGGTCCCGCATGAAGCTGATGTCACGCTGGATGGTCTTGGGCGTCACCTCGATCTCTGCCGCCAGGGTGGAGCAGTTCGGATGTTTGCCTGTCTGCACGAACTTGTGGATTTCGAGCACCCGCCACATGGCGACCCGACTGGTGCCTTTGCGGATGACCGAACCGGGAAGGGGAACTTTGGTTCGTGATCTTCGAGAGGAGGATGCTTTGGACATGTTAGCGAAGAAATACCGCAGAAACTTCATCTGTCGCCCCGCAAATGTCCGACCCCCTGTGCGAGGATGCGTGTGTTCAGACCACTCCCACATGCGCTCCCGCTTTCTCGCTCAACTCCAACCCCTGCTCAGCAGCACGACCACTCCAGTCATCCTGCTTGAAGGCACCCGCCAGCTTCCTACCGAGAAACGGCAGGCGCTCGCTGATGTGGGGCGGCATCTGGCCGAGTCCTTTCCTCAGGTCGTGTTCCGCAGCGGCAATGCCACCGGCACCGATGAAGCTTTTGCCGCAGGCGTGGTCACCGTTCCGGGTTCAAAGCTTCAGCTTGTTCTGCCCACACCCGGCATGGGTCGTTCCCGCCGTCCCGCTTCCGCCACCTGCCTGGCCTTGGATGATCTGCCACTGGAAGAGCGTCACCACCTCACTCGAGAATCCTTCGCCGCATCGCCCGAGAATCATCGCCTCTTCGATCTCTACTTGCGGGGTCAGTCCGGCAATCCCGCCTATGCCAAGGCGCAGTATCTGGTGCGCGATGCCTTGAAAGTCTTCGGCAGTCCTGCGTTGAAGCTCGCGCCCGCCACCGTGGCACTGTTCTTCATCAACAACATCGGCCCCACCAGTGGCGGCACCGCACACACCATCCGCCTCTGCGAGCGCCAGGAAGTGCCCGTCTTCACCCAGCGCGACTGGCTGGCCTGACCCTCACCATTCACCACTCCACACCCTTTGTTCCCGACCCCTCCACATTCCATGGCTCTTCTCCCCTCAGGCATTCATTTCTGCATCAACAGCAAGCCGCTCGATGACCTTCTTCACAAAGCGGGCAGCGGCAGCGGTCTGCATATTCCGGACGTGCGCATGATTCATGGCACGGACGACCTGCGCCGCTACATGCGCCTGATGTGGCTGCTGCCAGTGGGAGCGGACTGCGCAACTGCTCCCGAGCTGAATGCTCTCTCGTTGCCAGTGCCTGCGGATTTAACGCTCGTGGACAGCGGTTACACCTTTCACCGCCTGCCAGAGCACCTCGATGAGCGTGACCGCCAGACATTGTCGCTGTTTTGGCAAAGTCCGCGCTGCCAGGCCTACTTGGAGCAGCAGATGGAGAAGGTACGTCCAGTGCGAAGAATCGCGCTCGATCATCTCGAACCGGAGGACTTCCTAATCAGCCAGTGGTTTCCCGTGCCACCACCGCCGCCACGATATGGTCCGCCACTGACACAGGCGGAAAAGATAGCCAAACTGAACGCTTCCAGGGCCGAGCTTATCGCCGCTGTGAAGGAGGAAATGGCCGAGCAGGCCGCTAATTCATCGACCCCTAACTCATAACTCAACCATCCCAATCCCATGAATCCACACCTCACCGAAATCGCCTACATCCTCGACCGCTCCGGTTCCATGCAGCCCATGCAGGAGCCCGCCGTCACCGCCTTCAATGACTTCATCAAATCCCAGCTTGATGTCCCTGGCGATGCCCGCCTCACGCTCGTCCAGTTTGATGACGCCTACGAGGTGCCCATCGCCGCGTTGCGTTTACAGGACGTGCCGCAGCTCACTGCCGCCACTTACGTTCCGCGCGGCAGCACGGCCTTGCTCGACGCCATTGGCCGCACCATCAAAGAGACCGACACACGCTTGCAAAAACTCCCCGTCGCCAGCCAGCCCGGCAAGGTCATCATCACCGTCTTCACCGACGGCATGGAGAACGCCTCCAGCGACTACACCGTGAAGCACATCAGCGATCTCATCCGCCTCTATCGCGATGAAAAAGGCTGGGAGTTCATCTTCCTCGCTGCCAATCAAGACGCCATCGCCACCGCCGCCACCATGCGCATCGACGCCTGCTCCACTGGCAACGTCACCTATAGCTCCAAAGGCGTGAGATCCACCGGCAGTGCCATGTCACGCAAAGTCCGCGCCATGCGCATGAAAAGCAGTGGCACCATGGATGCCCAAGCGGTGGAGGACGATGCCAAGCCCATGAATCAAATCGTCCAGGAGGAGGAGCAGAAACCTGAATGATCCGCATGACCTTCATCACCGACACCATCGCCATCGGCAATTTCCTCGACGCAGAGGACCGGGCCACCCGAGAAGCCGCCGGCATTCGTTCCATTCTCTGTCTCAACGGGCAGTTTTATGACGGCAAGCCTGCGGACTGCGGCGTCGAGGCGCTGACCTGTTTCAACCTCACCGATGGTTCGGGCAACGATCCATGGATCTTCGACCGCGCAGTGAAGCTCGTGGGGCAGTATGCGCTACAGCATCCCAAACTTCTGGTCCACTGCCACGCTGGAAGAAGCCGCTCCGTCATGGTGGTAGCTTGTCATTTGGTGCGGCAGAACGCTTGGGATTTGCGGCAGGCGTTGGCATTCATCCACGCAAAACGGCCAGAGACCGTTTCACCGGAAGAACTGCTGTCCGTGTGGGATGTGAATAATGATGGGAGGATCGCATGACCAACCGCCGCCGCCCTTGGCATCAGCGCCTTGTCCGTAGAGTGACACGCCATGCTCCGGTCAGGGCCATCCTGACGCCCTCTCCCTTGAGCTTCATGGCAGCCTTCACACTCCTCGGCAGCCTCTTCGCCCTCCTGTCGGGCATCTTCGCCGTCGCACTCGTGCTTGCAGCCTCAAGCATCGGCTGCCTGGCCTGCCAGCTCCGTCAGCAAGATGACCTGCCCACTTGAAACCCCATGAAACTCGAAACCTCCGTCCAGAATCTCCTTTTCGATGTGGATCAGGTTCCCATCGAAGCCGTTGTTGGCTCGAACGGCAGCACCCGCCGCATCAGCATCCCCGGCAAGAAGGCGCTCCTCAATCAACGCACCGGAAACGTCCTCGGTGTCGTCAGCCGTGACTACCGCGTCGTCACCAATCAGGAAGCGGTCAACTTGGCTCGTGAAGTCTGCGAAAAAGCCTTCCCCGGACTCTCATCAGTCGAATGGGAGACCAAACGTGCCGCCGCACCACGCACCCTCAGCTACGCCTTCATTGACCTCATGCATAAAACGCATGTGCTGAACTACTGGGACAGCGAGATCAAAAAAGACGATCCCTTCACGCCCTTCCTCCGGGTGACCAACAGCTTCAACGGTGCCCGCGCCCTCCGCTTCGACATCGGCTTCATGCGCAAGCACTGCTCCAACGGCGTCATCTTCGAGGAAGAAGTCGCCACCATCAAAGCCTCCCACAGCAAAGAAGCCCTGGCACAGTTGAAGATCGAGATCACCTCCCGCAGCCTGCCGCAGATGTGGGACGAGTTTTCCAAGTTCCTCACCAGCGTCCGCAGCATCGGTATGGACACCGACCAGTCCATCCTGGCCGTGAGGTCCGTGCTCCATCTCCCCGATCCCAAGCCAGACGACAGACCATCTCGAAAAGAGGGGTTGAATGCCTTGGCTGTGGATTTCTCCACTCGCCTCGAAGGCTACCGGAAGGAACTCGGCCCCAACGCCTATGCCGTCTTCAACACCCTCACCGACATCGCCGCCCGACCACCTGACAGCGCCTATTTCCAAAAGGACCGCGACACCATCGAGAAGCGTTCAGGCCGCTGGCTCAAGGAGTTAGCCCGCCAGAGCCAGACCACCGGGTTCGATCTGAAAGCGTGGATTCCGGCTTGGGATGCCGGTGGCACAGGCCGTCAGATTCCGGGAAGGAATTAAAGAGCGATCCTTGCCTTTGGCTTCATCACCCGCTCTTGTGTTACGATAATTCATTCCTAGCAACAATGCCTCAGATCGCCTCCAACTTCCGCTACTCAGGCCACGAAACCTTCGTTTGCCGGTATGCATGGCTGCCCAAGGCAGTCCAGAAACTCAGTGATGGAAGAAACGCCAAACTGTTCAGTGACGAGAACGACGCCATGGTCCGTCTCGGGGTGGGGAAAAACATGGTTCGTTCCATCCGGTTTTGGGCTGAGACGGCTGGAATCATTGAGCCTCTCGGAGATCATAAAGGTTACGCCGTGACTCCATTTGGTCAGGAATTGCTGGGACATGATGGGCATGATCAATATCTGGAACACTCAGCCACGCTTTGGCTCCTCCACTGGAAGATTACCACGAATCCCAATGGACCAATTTACCAGTGGGTTCAGATGCTCAACCACTGGCACCGCGCCGAGTTCACCGAGACGGAAGCGATGGCTTTTTTGAAGAAGAACCTGCCGGCCAAAGCGCAAAGCCAGTCAGACCGAACGACAGAAGACGGGCTCCGAGTTTTCATCAATACCTACATTCCCACACGCGGACGCAAAGGTGAGGTGGCCGAGGACAATCTCGACAGCCCTTTTGTTGAGCTAGGACTCCTTCGACGCTGCGGTGAGCGCACGGACATCAAAACCGGTCAACGTGAGTCAATTTATTCGTTCGCAGTCGAGGACAAGCCCGGGATTTCAAATGAGCTGTTTGCCTATTGTCTGAACGATTTTTGGCAGAACGAACACCCCAACGAGCAAACTATCTCATTTGGTGCGGTGGCTGTGGGTGAAGGAAGTCCCGGACAAGTCTTCAAACTTCCAGAAGCATCGGTGAGGCACTACCTCGATCAGATCAAGCAGGCCACCCACGGTGCCATCGCATTCCAGGAATCCGCGTCTCTTCAACAAGTGACCCGGTCCGGCAAAGCAGAGAGCTTCGACTTTCTTGAAAACATTTACATCTCTGCCTGATGGCATCGCGCTCCATAAACAACATACTCAGAATCAGCTCCCGCTTTCTACGTTCGGCACAGCTAGAACGTGACTTCCGTGATCCTGATGCTCTTGGCAGTTATGTCTTAACGCATGACACACGGGTCAATCTGTCCCGGTTGCTAAAAGGAACACGGTCTGTTTCCGGCCAGCGCTCTTGGCGTGTCACAGGTGACTTCGGTTCGGGTAAATCGAGCTTTGCCCTGCTGCTAGCGAATGTTCTTTCCCCTAGCAGCGCTGACCTGCCCAAGCATCTTCGAGGCCTCCCAGGAGACATGGGACTGCCACGCTCGCGGCGTGGTTTTCTTCCGGTGTTGGTGACCGGTTCACGTCAGCAGATGTCTCTGGCACTACTGTCTGCCCTGTCGGCCTCACTGCATCAAAATATTGACGGAAGGAAGAAGCTCAAAGTCAGGGCGGCGGTGGAAGAAACACTCGCCGCGCCCAAGTCCAACCTCGACCAGCGAGTGATTGCGTTGCTGATGCAAACGTCCGCTGAGCTTCGCCAGCATGATTTGTTTGATGGCGTTCTCGTCATCATTGATGAGTTGGGCAAGTTCCTCGAATACTCAGCGCTCAACCCGGAGAAGCAGGATGTGTATTTCCTCCAGCAGTTGGGGGAGGCGTCATCCCGTAGCGGTGAGAATTGCCTGTTCACCGTGGGCCTTCTTCACCAGGGCTTCAGCACCTACGCGGACAAGCTGTCAGAGCATGCCCAGCGGGAGTGGGAGAAGGTTGCAGAGCGTTTCGAGGAAATCGTCTTCGCGCAGCCGTTAAGCCAGGTTGCCGCTCTGTTAAGCGCCGCTTTGAATGTGAAGGAGGACGAGTGTCCGCGTGGATGGAAGTCAGAAGCCCACGCCGACATGCGGGCGGCGGTCGATCTCGGATTGTTTGGAGCCAATGCTGGCAAAAGCGCCCTCGTCGAGCTTGCTCCCAGCTTATATCCTCTACATTCCACGGTGCTTCCGGTACTTGCTAAGTTTTTTCGGCGCTTCGGACAAAATGAGCGCTCACTGTTTAGCTTCCTGCTGTCCTCAGAACCTCATGCGTTGCAGGACTTCGCGCAGAACGAGTCCACATTGAGCTTTATCTACCGGCTGCCAGAGTTTTATGATTTCATTGCTCAAAATTTCGGCAGCCGTCTCAGTGCTCAAAGCTTCCGCAGCCACTGGAGCCATATTGATGCTATCATTCGGAGCTTTCCTGCTGAGCGGGAGTTGGACCT
>JAYVIO010000215.1:0-12304 GCA_043770175.1 Verrucomicrobiales bacterium
CCGGCACGGGCAAGACGGCCGCCTTTGGCATGCCCGCGCTCACACGCCTCGGCGCTCCGGGCAAACTACGCTGCCTCATCCTCGAACCCACGCGCGAGCTGGCTGCACAGGTGGTCGAGCACTTCGAGCGGCTCGGCAAGCACACCGGACTGCGCACCTTGCTCGTGCATGGCGGAGTGGGCTATGACAAGCAGCGCAAGGGGCTGCAACAGGGCGTCGATGTTGTCGTCGCCACTCCGGGTCGCCTGCTTGATTTCATGCAGGACGGCACCGTGAGCCTCGATTCGATTGAGATTCTCATCCTCGATGAAGTGGATCGCATGCTCGACATGGGCTTCCTCCCCGACGTTCGGCGCATCGTCGAAAAAACGCCCGCCACGCGCCAGACATTGTTCTTCTCGGCCACGATGCCGCCGCAGATCAAGAACCTCGCCGATTTCGCCCTCAAAGACCCCGAAAGCGTCGAAATCGGCATCCGCTTCTCCGCCGCCGAGACCGTCAGCCATTACATGTATCCCGTGGCCAGCGATCAGCGTGAGGAATTGCTACTCGCCATCCTCAAACAGACCCATTTTGAGAGCGTCATGATCTTCACGCGCACCAAGGCGCAGGCCGATCAGGTCTTCGCCGCCATCGACCGCCTCGGCGAATACAAGGCCGCCGTCATGCACAGCGACATCGGCCAGAAAGACCGCGAGCGCGCACTCCAGGGCTTCCGCAGCGGTGAATTTGAGATCATCGTCGCCACCGACCTCGCCGCCCGTGGCATTGATGTCTCCGGCGTCACCCACGTCATCAACTACATGGTCCCCGAGCACTCTGAGGACTATGTCCACCGCATCGGCCGCACCGGTCGTGCCCAGAAGGAAGGCGATGCATTCACCCTCTTCGCCGCCGACGAACTCATGAACGTCGCCTCCATCGAGCGCCTCATCGGGCAAAAAATCGAGCGCCGCAAACTCGATGGTTTCAGCTACAAATACACCACCGCCCTCGACGACGAAGACCGCGCCCGCGCCATCCTCACCGGCCGCAAAAAGAAAAAGCGGCGGTAGGCGTGTTGGCGAGGTTCAACACCTGATGCAGGCAGGCTTGCTTGCGGCTTGGAATGGAGCGCGCGTGTGCCGTGTTAACGGCGGTTTGCTCAGAATCGAAGGGACAGCAGATTCCTTGTCACCTTTTCCCTCCAAAACGTCATGGACCTGTGGCAGCATGACCAACAGGATGACAACAACACTGCGGCCCAATTTCCACGCAATTCCGTTTCACACCACGCGGTGGACGTGCGTGTGCCTGGCGAAGGCGGACTCGGACGATGGCCGCAGAGCCTTGGCGGACTTGTGTGATGCTTATTACGAGCCTGGCGTCGCTTATCTTCGAAGCGTATTATGGGATGCGAATGCGGGAAATGAGCCATGCGCCCTGTCGAGAGATGCAAAGTGGCGGCGTGATTCATCCCACCATGTGTTACAGCAGAGGTTCCGGATCTGCGTTTGCCAAAGTGTTGTTACCTGCTGTCTTCCAGACATGAATCGGGCCGATGGATTCCGCTGGCACGAAGGTGGGTTCCGTTGTTGTGTCTTTATGATCAGGCTTGCCACGGGCGAGTGAGTTGACCCATTGGATCACCCTTTTTACATGCGGTTGCACGGGCCACTGAAAATGGGCCAGCACCGGACGATAAAATGCCTGCATCGGATCGGGCAAGAGGCTCACGACTGACACATGGTGGGGCACACGCAGACCACGCTCAGCGAGAAAGACCAGCACCGGGCCGATGCACTCTGGCTCCATGACCAGCAGAGCGGACGGAGGCGTGGCATGAAAAAGCGCCTTCAGCACGGTGTGCAGGCCTTTGGGCGTGTGCTCCCAGTCGGGAATATTGTAACGCGAATCGGCTCGAATGCGGTGATGGTTCAGGCGTTCAATGAAAGCCTGAGCTGAGGAGTTGAGTTTAGGGATACGCCATGTTGGCGGGCAAATCAGCACGATGCTGCGGTGCTTTTGCGCAACAAGGCAATCCACACAAGCGCTGATCGGAGCAGCTAGATCGGACCGCGAACTAGCTAGTGGCAATCCCATCGGCTGACCTCCGAGAGCAAAGATGGGAAGGGCGCTCGCGGAGACCATTTCCAGCACCTCGCGTTTGGCGGAGTAAACAATCCAAGCATCTGCCTGACAGTCCGCCATGTAGCGCCGGATACGCTCCACCCGGCCAGTCAGTTGCTCAGATGACTTGGCCGCGATGAAGCAGGCATGACCCAGAGCCTCGATGGCCTGGCGGACGGAGAAAATCAGCTCATGGGTGTGGGCATTGTCCCGTTCCATCGGCGAAGGCAGGAGGATGCCCACGCGCAGCACGCGGCGACCTTGAATGGCAGATGAATCATTGACCATGCGGCTTTTGCCCGCGCCGCTGCTCGTGACCATGCCTTCCTCTTCCAACAGCAGCAAGGCAGCCCGCACAGCGTCGCGCGAGACGCCCAGCTCCCGAGCCAGCACCCAGACGCCAGGCAGTTTCCCAGACCAACGCCCAGCCAGAAAGCCATCGCGCAAGTGCTGCGCCGTGTGTTCGCTGATATTGGGGCGGCGGAGTGGTTGCATAAAACAATGGTTCTCAACTGGCCGTGGTTTTCGGCCAGTTGTCATGCGAAGTCAACTTGGCAGCAATCGTCTGCATGGGCAGTGGTGTGCCCTTTACCCTGCTCGGCGGCACTGCTCGCGTTACCTCATGAAATCCATCTTCCTCATCCTTCTTCTCGCGCTATTTGGTTTGCCAGCCCTGGCGCAGCGCCCTTCCCCACAGGTCACAGCGCAGGCCATCGCGCGCTACCCAGAGCTAGGCAAACTAGGCTCGCCATTCAATCTGGAGTTCCTGCGTCGCCTGAAGATCTGCACTGCCGAAGACCCCAAATTCATGACGGACAAAACCTGGCCGCTAAAGCTGGCGGAGGAGGTGGCGAAGGTTGTGGAAACCTATGCTGCGAAGCCCGAGATCGAGTTTAAAGTGCTGCTCATCATCAAGCGCTACAGTGATACTTGGCATCCGCTTTTTCTGCCTGTCCGCGCCGAGATGACGGAGGAGGACATCGCCACAGCCAAACACTGTTTCGAGATTCAGACGCCCGACATGGTGCATGACATCACCCGCGGCAAAGTAAAGTTCACTCCCACCACCATCGTGTCGGACAAGCCGCTTCGTTGCTTCAACCATGATCGTCTGGATAGCGCCGAATACTCGGGCGATGAACTGATCAACGAACTGGCAACACTGAGCAAGCCCGGCGAGTATGACAGCGTCGGCTATTACTTCCTGCACTATGACACGGCCTCTGGCTACCGTGCGCCGCGCGCAGGCTACGGCGTGGGCGGCTACAGTGGCGGTGCGGGCATCGGCATGTTCGCCATCAGTAGCGCGGGCAAGATGAATCCGCGTGATGAGATCTATCTCCACGAATGGATGCACGGCCTTGATGGTTACTATGGGGAGAAAAAAGGAGTTCGGCTACCGAAGGGCGCTCTCCACGGTGCCGGGAACTATGATGCCCATTACGACGAGTTTAAGCCGTGGCGCCCTCAGGATACATTCAGGGGTCACAAGTTTTGGTATCAGGACATCTTGAACGGCGAGGTCCCTGAGCCTGATGGGGGCTTCTCCGGTCATGGCAGCAACGCTTGGAAGCACGGACCGATGCGCGATGAGGCCAAAGAAGTCGGCCGCAGATACCCCACCAAGGAGCTGCCGAAAGGCGAGTATCCCGAGTGGGTCTATGCACTGATGAAGGGCGATTTGACCAACGCCCAACTTTCTCCTGCCGAACTTGCTCTACCATCGGGTCCGGGCAGCATCAAGGCGGGCGAGGGACCATGGAAGCTGGAAAGTTTTACCAAAGCAGCTGATACCACGGCGAAATACATGCTTTCAGAGAACGGTGTCTTCTCTCTCGAATGCGAGAATCGAGACAAAGCTGCCATCACCTTTGACGCCGACGTCGTGCCTCTCTCTAACTACATCCTCACTGCCGAGGTGAAGGCTTCTCGGGTCGAGATTGTCCAGGCAGGCGGTAAGAGGGCCGTGGTGCTAGAAGCGGCCGGTTCCTCGTCGTCACGGGATCTCTCCGGCTCCGTGGACTGGACTCCGGTGGTGGTCCCTTTCACCACGCATACGGAGAAGAAGCCCGTGACTCTCCGTTTGGGCATCGGTGGTGACGGGAGCCTCGCCAAAGGGAAAGCCCAGTTTCGGAACGTGCGTCTCCAACGGTTAGGCTACCCGGCCACGCGTCTCATTCGCGCCGCATCGCGCTAACCATACAACAGCAAATTTTTAGCATTGAGACAATTCCGTTTCGGAGCGGGAATAGTAAACCAACAACCCAAACACTAACATCATGAAACTAAACATCCGACCGCTCTACATCCTCACGCTTTGTGCTGTCATCAGCATGAACGCGTGCTCCACAAGCCCTGCCAAGCACGCCCCCCGCGATCTTCAATTTTGGAGCCAAGCAGGGAAGGGTGTGGATTGGTCAAAAGCAGCAGCCGAGGGTGATGCCAAGGCTCAATTCTATAGTGGAATGGAACTGGTCCGCCCGCATCTTCAGACCGTTGACGACCGCGTGCCTGGTTTCTCGGCTGTTCCACTTGTGGGACCAAGGCTCTTTCAGAACCGATCCTATTGCATCGGACCCAGCATGAATCGGCGACAGATGGTGGAGGCACAGCGCTGGATCACTCTTTCCGCAGACCAAGGTTTTGCGCCCGCTCAAGAGGCCAAGAAGCTGTTCTGAAGCGAACTGTCCAGCGATCCTCAAACCCATTTAAACAACCAATAGTCCCATACCATGAAACCAACACACCACCCGCTAGTCATTCTTCTTGTCTGCACCTTTCTCACCGTCTGCACCTGGGCTGCGATGCCAAAAGAGGCGGCTGAAAAAACAAAGATCACCATCAGCGTCGAGCAAATCCCCGCTGCTAGTGCCATCGCCAAAATCAGCAAACTCGCCGCTGTGACTGCCCACTATACAATCCCGGCGCAGGAGAAAGACGCGGTTCTGACTCTGCAACTCACTGCCGCCAGCGCTACAAGGTGGGGAACTACTTCTATCGGCTCAAAGGCTGGGCTTCAGCGAGAACCCGACGCGACTAACTCGCCGCATATTCTCTTGCCCACATCCAGTTCTCCGCCGTCATCGACTGGCTCCGTTATGGCCACTGAGGTGTTTCAAACACGACCTAATCTCCAATCACGGCACCTTTGCCAGCGTTTCACGTCCGCGTTGCTTCAGTTCAGGATCATCGTGCTCCATGTTGGGCATCGACATGCCCTTCTTGATGAGCTGGCGTGCTTCCGCGTTTTTACCCATCTGAGCGTAAGTGCGTCCGAGTTCGATGTAATGACGGAGACGGTTGGGATTGATGGCGATGGCTTTGTCAAAGCAGGCCACGGCCGCTTCGTTCGTGGTGGTGGGCAGTTTGCCGTAAATGAGTCCGCCCAGCACCCGTTTGACGCCGCCGACGTTGGCGAGCGCTTGATGCCAGCGGCCGAGCACATGCCAGGCCACATCGTTGCGTGGATCGAGTTTGATTGCCTTGTCGGCACCCGCCTTGATGCGCGGTGAGGCGTCCACCTGCTCCTTGCTGCCCTGAAGCGGCAGCATCTTGCCATAAGTGATGGCGGGGGAGAGTTGGGCCTCGGAATCATTCGGTGCGAGTGCCGCAGCGCGCTTTCCATAGCCGAGGGCGATGCCACCGAGGCGGAGCTTCTCCGTGCTCGATGAGGCATCGGTCATGAGGTGGCGATACTGCCGCGCGATGCGCAGCAGCAGCGGCACGTTCTGCGGCTCCAGCTTTTCGGCCGGCAGATAATGTTGGAGCGCCTTGTCAGCCTGGAACTTGCGGTCAAAGGCATCGCCGCTGCCCATGAGGTCGTTCGCGGATTGGGCGTGGCTCGCTGGGCTGATGAGCAGCAAGGCTGCGATGATGAGTGAAGATGAAAAGTGCATGATATTAGAGTTTGTTTTCGATGAGTCGGCCTGCGTTTAGGAGTTCAGCCTCACTGAGCCACGGCCCGACAAGCTGCAGGCTGGTCACGGGAACGGTCTTGCCTCTGGCAGGCATCGCGATTGGCACGGCGAGGGCGGGATTGCCCGCGAAATTCACACCCACGGTGTTTTGCATGTCGAACACGCGCCATTCAAACACCGCATCCGATCCCCAGAAGGGCATCTTTGGCGGCAGGCCTTGCAGCGTCGGCACAGCAATGAAATCCACCTGCTTGAAAATCTGGCGGAGGTCGCGCTGCCATGCGGCTTTGCGTTTCAGTGCCGCCTGGTAGTCGCCTTTATACTCGAGTTCGCCTGACATGATCACGAGTTTCGTCAAAAGGCTCACGCCCTTCTGGTTGGCATATTTTTGATCATTCTGCCATGTGTCGCCCAGAGCCACCACCTTGCCATCCTCCTCCGCTTGCTTCCATTTTGCCTGAAAGCTCTTGTTGAGCTTGATGACCTTGAAGCGCTTCGCCGCCAGCTCCGCATCGATGGCTTTGTCGATCTCAGGGTCCGTGCCATCCAGATACAACCGCCCGATGGTGATGTGCCGGGCCAGAGGTTTATCAGCGACTGCTTCCTGGTAGCTAGTTTCAAAGCCCCGCTGCAACAGGCTCATACCCTGCACAAGATGGTTCATATTTCGAGCCAATGGCCCGACGGTATCCAGATGCTTCGGCGAGATCGGAAACACGCCTTTGGTGGAAACAAGACCAAAGGTTGTCTTCAGGCCATAAACACCGCAGCAAGCTGCAGGGACGCGAATAGAGCCGCCTGTGTCCGTGCCGAAGGAGACATCTGCCATGCCCGTGGCAACCGCCATCGCGGAGCCGCTGGATGAGCCACCAGGGATCACCTCATTCTTGCCATCCAGGCGGCTTTTAGGTGTGCCAAAGAAGCTATTCTTGCCAGAGACCGTGATCGCAAACTCCGTGAGATTTGTTTTACCTACAATCTGAACGTTCCGCTCTCGCGCCAGTGCCAGGCACGGCGCATCCTGCAAGGCGGGGGCAGTGTTCTTCGCAAGATACTCAGATCCCGCCGAGGTAACCCGCCCCTTCATATCAATGTTGTCTTTGACCGCCAGTCGAAGGCCCTGGGTGTGTGCTGGAGGCGGCCAGTAGGCGATGAACGCATGCTCACGCGAGCGCTTTACCTGCCGTTGCTGCAAAGAAGTGCAGCCATTGAAAATAATTAGCAGCAGCAGCCCGCCAATAAACCTTTGAGCCGTATTGCCGAGACACTTGTTCATCATATTGGCGTCCAGCATGGTGCCGTGGTTCAGAACGGCAATGGGGTGAACACTCCATTGCGCCTTCGTCACAGAGGACCCAGGAACGGATGAGCAGGGGATTTGTCAGGGCAAGACCGGTGCTGCAGGAATCACCCCACCGCCTCTTGCGGCAGCGGCTTGCCGATGCTGTAAACCTTGAAGCCGATCTGGCGGAGTTTCGCGTGGTCGAGCAGGCTGCGGCCGTCGAAAATCCACGCGGGTTTGACCATGGACTGGTAGATGGCATCAAAGTCGAGCTGGCGGAACTCATCCCACTCGGTGAGCACGAGCAGCGCATGGGCGTCTTTGGCGGCTTGAGCGGCGCTGGTGGCGAATTCCACGTTCGGGTCGTCGGCCTGAATGGCGAGATCCTTGCACATCTGCGTGGTGGTGACCTTTGGGTCGTAGATCGAAACGTTGGCCCGTTCCTCCAGCAGGTCGCGGCAGATGTAGATGGCGGCGGATTCACGGGTGTCGTTGGTGTCCTTCTTGAACGCGAAGCCGAGCACGGCGATGCGCTTGCCGGTGACGGTGTTGAACAGCGTGCGCAGGACGCGCTCGGCGAAGCGGTGCTTCTGCCAATCGTTCATGATGATGACCTGATCCCAGTAAGCGGCCACTTCCGGCAAACCGAAGTGTCCGCAGAGATAGACGAGGTTGAGCACGTCCTTTTGGAAGCACGAGCCGCCGAAGCCTACGGAGGCTTTAAGAAACTTCGCGCCGATGCGCGAGTCGGAGCCGATGGCACGGGCGACTTCATCGACGTCCGCGCCGGTTTTTTCGCACAGGGCGGAGATGCTGTTGATGGAGGAGATGCGCTGGGCCAGGAAGGCGTTGGCGACGAGCTTGGACAACTCAGAAGACCACAAATTCGTCGTGAGAATGCGCTCGCGGGCCACCCAGTTGGCATAGACGCTGACCAGCGTCTCCACGGCGGCCAGACCGGCCTCGGTTTGCTCACCGCCGATGAGAATGCGGTCAGGCTTGCTGAGATCCTTCACCGCCGTGCCTTCGGCGAGGAATTCAGGATTGGAGAGCACCTGATGCTGCAATCCTTTGGCATTCGCGCCGAGAATGGTCTGAATGGCCTGCGCTGTGCGGACTGGGATGGTGCTCTTTTCGACGATGATCTTCGGCTCTTCGGCCACCTCGGCGATGGTGCGGGCCACGGACTCAACAAAACGCAGATCCGCCGCCTTGTGAGCGCCGACGCCGAACGTTTTCGTCGGTGTGTTCACGCTGACGAAGATGATGTCCGAGTCGTGGATGCACTCTTTGACGGCGGTGGAGAAGAACAGGTTCCGCCCGCGCGCCTGACGCACCAGATCATCAAGTCCCGGCTCATAGATGGGCAGTTCGTCCGAGTTCCAAGCCGCGATGCGGTCGGCGTTGAGATCCACCACATCGACACGGATGTGGGGGCATTGGGCGGCGATCATCGCCATCGTGGGGCCGCCGACATAGCCGGCGCCGATGCAGCAAATTCTCATGGCAGCAATTGTGTGTGGTTGGAGTGTTATGGCCGCGCAGATATAGGCAGAGGCGCGGTCGAGTCCATCGGACAAAGACACTTTTGACATTGCACTCCAACCGACCCGCGCCACCCTCCGCACGTCTGATGAACCTCAAACCTGCCAGCCGAATCGCGATTCGTGCCGTTGTAAAAACGGTACGCGCCCTTTGGCATGCCTGACTCCACGGTTTGAGGAACCTGCGCTAAAGCGATCATCATTTCAAAATTCAATCAGACATGATGCCAGAAGGTAGCCCTCAGACCGGCGCCTCCATGAGTACTCATACTTCGGAACTCCAATATCATTCACGGCACGGCACGATCGCGATGCTCGTCTCGCTGACCTGTTTCACCGGCAATGCGCTGCTGCTCAAGGTGCTCGCCTCCGTCCGTCATGTCGATCCTTGGATGTCGCTGACGTTTCGCGCGGGCCTTGGCTTGCTGATCACCATCGTGCTGTTCGCACCGGCAGGTTCTCTCAAGCTGCGTCGTTCGTTTCAGAACTGGCTGCTGGCCTCACGTGGCGTGCTGGGGGCGCTCGGCACGGCGGCCTACTACACCACCATCGGCCCGCTCGGCGCTGGAAAGGCCACGCTCATTGGCAACACCTGGTGCGTCTTCGCTTCCATCATGGCGGCCTTCGTGTTGCATGAAAGGCTCGGCGTCGTGAAGATTCTGGGCATTCTCTTCGCCCTCTTCGGCCTCGGTCTGCTCACCGGCATGACACCGGGAACGCTGACGCAGTTTGGTCATCATGAGATGATAGCACTGATCGGAGCCGTGCTTGCGGCGGCGGTTGTCGTGGTGATCCGTCAGCTCACTCGCACCGAGACCAGCGCCACCATCTTCGCCTCGCAGTGCGTGTATGGCCTGCTGCTCGGAGTTCCGTTTGCGCTGGCGCATTTCACCTCGCTGGGCTGGACAGATGTCGCGCTGCTCTCCGCAGCGGCGATTTGCGCCACCTTTGGCCAGCTTGCGATGACGGAAGGTTTTCGCTATCTCTCCGTCGCCGCCGGTGGTGCGTTTCAAAACACCGTGCCGGTCATCATCACGCTGTGCAGCATCAGCCTCTTCGCCGAGCCATTTTCCACGCCGCAGGCGATTGGAGCCGTCTTAGTTCTCTGGGGCAGCTTTCAGACCGTCGTCGGCGGGTGGCCGAAGAAAAAGTCCGCCTGACACGAGCTACTTCGCCAATTCCTCCGCTGTCCAGAACACTGCGCGATCATTCGTGGCCGCACGCACCGTCTTGACCTGCTCTGGCGTCACGGCGGAGGCCTTATTGCTGAAGTTCGCACGCACGTAGCTCAAAACATCGGCGATCTGCTGATCATTGAGGCCCATCGGCGGCATCGGCAGCGGGGCGAGTTGCTTGAAGTCTTCGCCATTCACGCGAATCGGGCCGCTGAGGCCGTGCAGCAGCATTTTGATCAAACGCTGCGGATCGCCACCGGCCCAATCACTGCCCGCGATGGACGGATAGATGCCCGGCAGGCCTTTGCCTTCCGGCTGGTGGCAGTTCAGGCAGAGTGCGTCATACACGAGCTTGCCGGGATGTTCGACTACCGCAGCAGCGCTGGCGATCTGCTTCACATAAGCCGAGTGCTTCGCATTGTCGCCGAAGGTGAGTTTGGCCAGTACGGGAACAAACTGGGGCTTCAGGCTTTTCACGACCTGCTTGAGTGCGTAGTCGATGAATCGGTCGGTTGGCTTGTCGAGCACTTGTACGGCCAACTCGACTGCTTCGGGCTTCGTGACGTGCGCACAAGCCACCACGGCCTCAAGGCGCACACGCGGATGCTCATCGCGCACCGCTGGCGCGAGGAGTTCGAACGCGTTTGGCAGCTTTCCGGCTGCACGAGCACCGTAGGCACGCACGCGGGCGTCTTTGGCGGCAAGCAGGCGCTTTACCAACGCTGCGTTCGTTGCTTCATGAGATTCAAACACGCCGCTGACTTCCATAAGCAGGTGCTCGTCATCGTTCTTCGCGATGAATGCCTCGGCCGCCTTCAAAACGTCATCCGCAGGCATGTCGAAGAGCAAGCGCTTCGCCTGATAGCGTGTCCAGCGTTCGGGTGACTTAAGTTGTTCGAGCAGCTCGGCTGGCTTCATGTCGGCAAGCGCCGGTTGTTTCACCAACGGGCGGCCTTTGGCCGTGATGCGCCAGATGCGGCCATGCGTGCGGTCACGGCGTGGATCGGCGTAGCTGGCCTGGTAGTGGCCGATGACGGGATTGAACCAGTCGCAGAGATACATCGCGCCATCGGGGCCGATGCTCACGTCCACGGGACGGAATGATGTGTCGCTCGATTTCACCAGCTTCGGCAACTGCGTGCTCTTGAAGCCGGAGCCGTCGTTATCGAGACGATGCAGCTCCACCACGCTGCCAAAGTAGCCGCCGATCAAGGCGCATCCTTGAATGTCATCCGGCAGCGCTTTTGTGCCGATGAATTCGAGGCTGTTCGTCTTCGGATTCGTGTCAAACAGCGCACCCGTTGGGTGGTATTCGTCGGGATCAGTCAGTGCGACGAGTCCGGGCACGCTGTAGTAGCCGACCGGACGGTCGCCGCTCTTGTGGAAGACCTGCAAGTAGTCATCAAAGGCCACGCCCCAGCAGTTGTGCCCCGCTTTGCCGCCGTTGAAGTAGCCTTCCATCTTCTGCGTGCGCGGATTCAGCCGCCAGACGCCCGACTTGTCGAGTCGTGCCAGCCCATGGGCCGTTTCCACGCGTGAGAAGGCATGTAGGCCCTGCGTGAACCACAGCGCACCGTCAGGACCGTGGCAGATCGAGTTCGCGAGTTGATGCGTGTCGCCGATGCCGAAGCCGGAGAACAGCACCGTCTTCTCATCCGCCTTGCCATCGCCATTCGTGTCCTTCAAATGCACGATCTGGTCGAAGTCGCAGACGTAAACACCGCCCGCGCCAGGTTCGACGCCCTGCACCATCGTCAACCCTTCCGCAAAGCGCGTCGATTTATCCGCCTTGCCATCACCATTCGTGTCTTCGAGCACCAGGATGAAATCCGACGGCTTCACGCCCGGCACAGTTTGCGGATACGTCGGCGAGCAGGCCACATATAAGCGCCCGCGCTCATCCCACGAGAACTGCGTCGGCTTCGCCACTCCTTCGACCTCGGACGCGAAAAGATTCATCTCATAACCTTCCGCCACGGTGAACGCCGCCATTTGCTGCTCAGGTGTGAGCACCGTTTCCGTGATCGTTCGTAGTTCGGGCTTTAGCCCGTCCTCCACCTTCTCTCCCTTCGCCAATGCATGAATCCGTGCATCCATCTTCGCGACCAGTGGCTTGCGCGCTTCAAAGCTTTCGCGCAATGAAGGCGCGTCCTGCGCTGGCTTGCCAAACATCTGCGTCACACGGTCGCCATACACGAAGGACCAGTTCGCCGGACGCCAGCAGTCGAACCACAGGCGGTTTTTCTCGACGATGGCCTCACGCAGTTTGGTGAGATC
>JAYVIO010000216.1:0-4203 GCA_043770175.1 Verrucomicrobiales bacterium
ACGCTGACGTGGCTGCAACCGGAGTCGATCCACACGTCGAGCGTGTCGTTGCCGCGTTTCGTATCGGCAGGAAGGCCGACGGCCTCGGCCCACCAGGCGTCGTTTTGTTCGAACCAGAGATTGGTGCCCTGCTTTTCGACGATGTCGGCGACTTTGCCGATGATGTCGGTGCGCATGATGATCTCGCCACTGGCATCATAAAAAACGGGACAAGGCACGCCCCAGGTGCGCTGGCGGCTGATGCACCAGTCGGGCCGGCCACTGACGGTGCCGTGGATGCGATTGCGCGAGGAAGCGGGCAGCCAGGTGACCTTGTCGATCTCGCTGAGTGCCTTCTCACGGATGGCGTCGATCTTGATGAAGAACTGCTCGACGGCGCGGAAGATGATGGGCGTCTTGGAGCGCCAGCAGTGCGGATACTGGTGGACGTATTTTTCGTTGCCAAGGATCGCGCCTTTGGCGGTGAGGATCTCGATGATGCCGTCGTTGCTGGAGAAGACGTGCTTGCCGACGAACTCGGGCAATCCGCACTCGGCGGTGAATTTGCCCTCGGCATCGACGGGCGAAAGGATGTCGAGCCCGTGCTCGCGGCCAGCCTGGTAATCGTCCGCGCCGTGTCCTGGGGCGATGTGGACTGCGCCGGTGCCGGTGTCGTCGGTGACGAAGAGGGTGTTGATGACCTTTGAGGTGCGCGGGAGGAAGGGATGCTGAGCTTCGGCTCCGTTGAGGTCTTTGCCTTTGAGCTTCGTCGTCGGCTGTGTGGCATCGAGCTTGAAGCCGGTACTGCTTTCAAAGGACGCAATGCGGGAGTTGGCGAGGATGAGTTGTTCTTTGCGCCCGTTCTCATGCACGAAGGTGCCGGCGGTATAGTCGAACTCAGGATGGAGTGCGATGGCGAGGTTCGCCGGCAGCGTCCACGGCGTGGTGGTCCAGATGACGAGGGAGGTGGGATGGGCATTCTGCCCGTCGCGAGTGTCCGGGGCATTCTGCCCCGCATCAGAAGCGGGCAGAATGCCCGCAGCACTCGTGTCAGGCAAAATGCCTGACCTACACTCGAACTTCACGAACACTGCTGGCGAGGTTTTCTCTTTGTACTCGACCTCGGCCTCGGCGAGGGCGGTTTGGGCACCGTAGCTCCAGAGGACGGGGCGTTTCATGCGATAGACGAGGCCTTTTTCGACGGCTTTGCCAAAGGTGCGCAGGATGCCGGACTCGTAGCCGGGATCGAGCGTGAGATACGGATTCTCCCAATCGCCGAAGACGCCGAGGCGCTTGAAGCTGGTGCGCTGGATGTCGATGTACTTGCGTGCCTCGGCCTCGGAGAGTGTGCGGATTTGGACCGGTGTGAGACCAGCGGCGGATTTCACGACTTTGAACTCGATAGGCAGGCCGTGGCAATCCCAGCCGGGGATGAAGGGCGTGTGGAAGCCCGCCATGGTCTTCGACTTCACGATAAGGTCTTTGAGCACCTTGTTCAGCGCGGTGCCCATGTGGACGTCGCCATTCGCGAACGGCGGGCCGTCATGCAGGATGAAGGTGGGCTTGCCTTTGCTCTGAGCGACGATGCGCTGGTAGAGCTTCCCCTCCTGCCACTTAGCGAGGCGCTGCGGCTCCCGCGTGACGAGATCGGCCTTCATGGGAAAGTCGGTCTTCGGCAGGAGGACGGTGTCTTTGTAGTTCTTGGCAGTGTCGGGGGCGCTCATGGTTCAGGGAAAAAGGAGGGCGAGGGTAGCGCGGGCGTGGCGGGTGGCAAGGGAGAGGTCAAGGAGTCAAGGATGCGCCGGTCAAGGAGTGCTCAAAGGGGCGTGATCTTTGTTTGCAGCAGCCTGAGTTTCCGCCATCTTGCTGTCGCATGGCAACCATCACCAACGAAGAACTCCTCGCACACACGCAATGGCTCGAAAGCGGGGGCAAGAGCGGGCGCAAGCTTGATGAAACGGGCATGAACCTCGCGAGCAATGTGCTGTCGGGCCTGAACATGGCGAAGGCGCAGTTTGTGGGCACCACGTTCACGAAAGCGGACCTCAGCGACACGAATCTGTCCGGGGCCGATTTCAGCGGGGCGAACTTCGACAGCGCGAACCTCGGCGGCGTGGATTTGAGCGGCGCCGATCTCGGTGGCGTGTCCATGCGCAATGCAAATCTGACCAACGCGAACGTGCGCGGGGCAGATCTTTCCGGCGCGAATCTTGAAGGCGCGAATCTGACAAATGCGGACTTCACCGATGCCGATTTGATCGCCGCGAATCTCACGGGGACGATTCAGACCGGCCTGATCATCACCGGCGCGAAGCTGGCTGATACGCAGGGATTGAAAGGCTGATAGAAAACGGCGGTCTGCCCTCCGGCTCAGATCATGCCGAGCTTCATTTTGCCTTCGACGCTGATCATGCCCTGATTCCAAGCGGGATCCCAGACGAGTTCGACGGCGGCGTCATCCATGTCCTCGATGGTCATGATGCGGCTCTGCGCGTCGGCGGCGATGGTGGGGCCCATGCCGCATCCGGGGGCGGTGAGGGTCATCTTGACCAACGCCCTGTTTTTGCCTTCGGCATCGGCTTCGACCTTGCAGTCATAGACGAGGCCGAGATCGACGATGTTGACGGGGATTTCGGGGTCATAGACGTTCTTGAGCTGATTCCAGACCTGGCCTTCGAGATCGCTGACATCGGCGGGGATGTTGGACGAACTGCCGTCCTGTTCTTTCTTGGCGGCGTCGGGATCAATGCCGAGGGCATCGACATCCTTGGATTGAATACGAGCGAGGCCGAAGTCGGTGGCGACGGTGTAGGTGCCGCCGAGGGACTGCGTGATGATGACCTTCATGCCAAGCGGCAGCTTGATGAGATCGCCGCTGGGGATTTGAACGGCTTCGACTTCGCGTTTGAGTTCGAGGGAGGAGTGCATGCAGGATAGTTAGAAGTGACGAGTTAGGAGGTGAGGACGATTTTGATTTTGCCCTGGGTTTTGCCCGCGAGGTTCAAAGCATCGGCGAGAGTGCCGGATTGATCGGATTGGGTCTTGGACTCTGCGCTCTTTGCCCTTGGCTCTTTACCCTCTGCCTCAAGAGCGGCACGCAGGGCGCCTTCGACCATCTGACCGCAGTGGATCTTCATCGGAGGCAACGCGCCAAGCGGTTTGCTGAGTTCCTCGGCTGACATGGAGAGCGCTTCCTCCTTGGTTTTACCACGAATGAGTGCGGTGGCGATGCTGGCGACGGCGATGGCGGTCTGGCAGCCGAAGCTTTGGAAACTGGCTTTGTCGATGACCTTTTTGCCGTCCTGGTCTTTGTATTTGATCCAGAGGCGCACCATGTCGCCGCAGTCAGGACTGCCAACGGTGCCGACGGCATCGGCATCGGGCATTTCGCCGAGGTTTTGGGTGTCCGTGAGGGCTTGCTGGAGTGCGGCTTCGTCCATGATCGGGGTCAGTCTTCGAGTTCGATACGATAGCGCGGCAGCGAGGGATCAATCTCCTGGCTGTAAGCGTCGATGCCACCGGCGAGGCATTTGGTTTCGCCAAAGCCGTGGCCGATGAAGTAAGCGGCGGCATCGAGCGAACGTGAACCAGTATGATCGTAAAGCACGAGCGCCTGCGTCTTGTCACCGCTGGTGAAGATTTCCTGCACGAGTTCCTGGGTGAGCAGGCGTGCGCCGGGGAGCTTTACGGCTTCATGTTCTTCACGGGTGCGGACATCAAGCACAACGAGGTCGGTCTTGATGCGGCGGAGCTGCTCGAAGTCGTGTGGGGAGATTTGCAGGGAGGCATCACCTTGATGGCTCTCCTGAATGTGGGCCACGGCTTCAGCCACGGGAATGTTTTCATTGCGCTCGCAGACCTGAGCCAGCGTTTCACCCGGCTGGAAGCCACAACTGCGGCAGCCGCCGATGTGATAACGCGCAAACAAGGCCCGCTGTGCGCCAGGATAGGCCTGGAGCACCTGGCTCATGGTCATGTCGCCATTCAGGGGCGGAAGTTCAGCGGGGGGCATGGGGGTGGTGAGATTAGACGGTCAAGCGGTCTTGGAAACCGTAAAGTTCATCTAGGCAACGAGGCCAGAGGCGCTAAAGTCGCCCGAATCTGATTTTTCTCCCATGAGCGCCCAAGAACCTCGCATTCCAGTGCTGCCGACTCTGATGACGGCGGGCAACATTCTCTGTGGCTTCGTCGCCATCCTGCAAATTTTCGACGGTCGGCACCTGG
>JAYVIO010000217.1:0-34271 GCA_043770175.1 Verrucomicrobiales bacterium
GGCATCCTGCAACGCGGCGTCCTGTGTCGCGCTCCCCGGCAGCACGAGATGAAACTTGTCCGCCTCCCAGCGATCCAAGGCATAGCGAAACACTGGAATCGTGCAGGCGCACGCTCCGCTGGCGTAAACTAGGCTGAGCAAGGCGGTGAATCGCATGATCATTTGCCGAAACACTGCACCCTTCCATCCATCGTGCTCACGTAAACGCGACCCTGCGCCACGGTGATGCCGTCCCAAACGGGTGGGCTGGTAAGTTCGAGGCCGGTGCTTTGTTCGCCGGTTTCGGTGTTCACGGCCCACATTTTGGCGCCGCGGCGGCCTTCGAGGGCTTCGTTTTGTTCGTTGAGTTCTTGGAGGATGGCGGGGTCTTTCGCGGCGAGGCGTTCGAAGGCGTATTCTTCATCAATGGTGTCAGGAGCGCCGCTGACGAGGACGGTTTTGCCTGCAAGGGCCATGCTGCGGGCGACGATGGGAACAAAGCGGTCCCAGGTGTGCTTGACGAAGCTGCCGGCTTTGTCGCCACCTTTGCCACCAGCGTCGGCGCCGCCTTTGAACCAGAGCGCGGCGCCGACTTTGCCTTTGCCGGTTTCCACGCCTGCGCCGATGCCGTGGAGTTTGTTGGTGGTACTGTCGCGGCTGTCGCCGTTGTCGAAGTTGGTGGCGAGGACGGCGTCGGCGGGTTTGGAGTCGGGCGCTTCAAAACGCTGCTGCACTTCGGCGGCGGTGAGGGCTTTGTGGTAGAGGGCAAATTGATCAAGCAGACCGCTGTAGGCTCCGGTATTTCCTTCAGCGACGCCGTTGCCGTTGCCGAGGTAGAGCGGATTGGCAGGCTTGCTGGTGCAAAGGCCGGTGGCGCTGCCTTCCGCAACGAGTTTGCCATCAAGATAGAGGCTCATCTTGTTGTCAGCGGCCAAGATGGCGGCGAGATGATGCCATCCTTCAGTGAGCGCCTCTGCGGAGACGATGGAGGTGGCCTTCGAGTCACTGCGGACGTGGAATTGCGGTTTTTTATCGCGAATGTCGAGCGCGATGCCCTGCCGCGGGCCACCATGATGAAGGATGGTTCCATTGGCTGAATCGGGCAACACCCAAGCTTCGACGCTGATCGGCGTATTCGTGGGATCGAGCGGTTTGGCGTCGGGGAAGAGCACGGAGCCGGGAATGGGCGCATTCGTGGTTTTGCCGGTTGCGACGGCTTGTTTGCCTTTCTTTTTGCCCTCGGGCTTGGCGGCAGCCTTTTTGTTCTTCTCGAGCTGCGGCGGTTGTTTGGCGAGCGGTTGGCCATCCGGGCCTAAAACGACGCTGTTGCCCTGGCGCGGGGTGGTGGCTTCTTCGAGTGTGTAGGCTTCTTCTGGCGGTGCTTTGGGTGTGGAGAAGAGGGTGTACTCCATCGTCGTCGTCCACTTATAATACTGCGCCTCACGGCCATACGAGTACACGTTCTTGTCATCGTGAACGAGGATGCGTCCCGCAGGCGCATACTTGCCGGCTTGGAAATAACCGCCGTGACCTCCGGCGAAGCTTTTGCCATAGACCCAGTAGCTGCGGTGGAAGTTCGAGTCGTCGAGGAAACCCATCGGGGCGAAGAGATGAGCGCCTTCGCCTTCATGCGCCCCGGCTTGTTTGGCGAAGTCGGCACTGATGGGGCCGACTTCGATGCGTTTGCCATCGGGGATTATTTTTTGCGTGCGGAGGTAGGTCCACTTGCCGTCGCTGCTGAGGATGTCATTGAGGGCGACGGGCATTTGCAGGGACTTGTGGCGATCATTGAGATCACCGCCGGTGTCGGGGTCTTTGTCGTCGTAATTTTGCTTCACGCGCATCTCGCCGGTCTTGGCGTCGAGTCGGTAGAACCACAAACCACCATCAAGGAAGCAGGAATGACCGGCGATGCAGCTTACGAGGCCGTTTTCGACCAAGACGCTGCCATGCACCGGCCACACGCTTTCCATCATCTCCCAAGCGCCGTGGCTGAGCATCACCGGCGCAGCCTGGAAGCGCCAGACGAGTGCGCCATCGCTCGCACGGAGGCAATAGACCTGACCATCTTTGCCGCCAAAGAACACGCGACCTTTCCAATAGGTGGGCGGTGAGTCGATGCGGCCACCGGCGATGAAATGCCACGCGGCTTTGCCTGTGGCGGCGTCAAAGGCGTGCAGCGTGTGCTTATCCACCTCGCTAACAAAGGTGAGTCCGGCGGCGGTCGTGGTCGTGCTCAGTGGTGGCGTGAGTTTGACTTCCCAGGCCATGCCGAGGTCTTTTTTAAGTTCGCTCTTGGCAGCGCCGCTGCGGGCGTTGTCGCTGCGGTAGGTTGGCCAGTCTTCGATGCTGGCTTCTTTTTCGTCGATGGCATCGGCATACGCCGGGCCTTTGACGAGACGTTGATCGTCGGGCGTGTTTGCAGGCAGTGGGTAACGTGCGGCGCTGGCCATGGCGGCCATGCCATCGAGCTTGGCCTCGGGGTAGCAGGCGCAGTTGTGCGGTCCGGCATAGGTAAGGCCATTCGCAGGCATCACCCCATAAAGGCAGGCGCCGCGCACCCAGTGATTGAGATCCCAGTGCTGCTTTTCCATATCGACGTACTCGATGCCGGTGCGTGATGGGATGATGTATTTCTCCGTCGCCTTGCCCATGTAGCAGCGGTGATGGAACCAGTAGGTGCCCTCCGGCACATCGGGGAAGAAGCTCTTCTTCTTCTCGCCAGTGAGCGGGTCAAAGCCGCGATACTCGCCGCTCTGGTTGCCGCTCATGTTGCCGGAATTCCACACGAGCCCTTGGGCGATGATGACGTCCTCCAAGCTGCGGTAGCCGCTCTTTTCATGCGGCGCGGTCCACACGTCTTTGCCGCTTTCAGCACTCATGCCTTTCATGGCACCATCGCCACCGGCATAGATGATCATGTCATTGTGAAGCAGGATGCGCGGGGCGAAGTTGAACTCATACAAAGCGCGGCGCTTGGTGGGATCGGTGGTGAATTTCACCCCGCCCGTCTTCACGTCGCGTGCGGCGATGCGGTCACCATTGTAATAGACGATGCGTTTGTCATCGAGCGTCAGCGTGACGGGAGCGATGCGGTCCTCCTGCTGCCACAGCGTCTTGCCGCTCTCCGCATCGATGGCGAAAAGCTGGCGCGGCTTGCCATCCCAGTTGAACTCGGTCTCCACACGCTTCTGGTCGCTCTGCTGCTTCACCGCGTAGTCTTTGTTCAGCACCCAGGCCTCTTTGTTCACGAGGGCATAGAGTGTGCCGCCGCGGACGATGAGTTCTTCTGCGCCTTTGGTTTGCTCATACACGCGGATGACTTTGCCCGTGGCTCCATCGAGGCAGGAAATCGGGTCCGTGATGCCCATCGTCACATACACTTTGTCTCCCATGGCCACGATGCGACGCGTGAGCTGCGTGGGGCCGGACTTCAGCGGCCAAAGATGCGTGCTCCACTCGGGGATTGGCTTTTTCCACAGCACGGTGCCATTGAAAGCATCGCGAGCGATGAGCATGAACTTCGCCGGCATCAGGATCGAGATGCGGCTGCCTTCATCGATAATGTAATAGATGCGGCCACCCGCGCTGACCTTCGCACTCACTGACGACATGCGATCATGATGCCGACTCCAGCGCGGATTGCCCACCCACTGCATGCGTGTCGGTGGCCCCACGAGCATGTCCTTGGACGTGGGGTTGCCCTTGCTGTCGTAAGCGTAGTGCGTCCACTCATCCATGTCCTTCGGCCAGGCCTTGGCGATCTTTTCCCACGCGCCGTTCTTCTTCACCATCGCCACGCCCAGCGGCGTAAGCACGCGGTCGATCTCTTCTTTGGAAACCGCCGCCGCGTCCTCGACGACGAGCAAGTTCACGTAATTTTCGATGTAAGGCAGGTGTTTGCCATTCCATATATCCACCGCCACTGCGCCGCTGACTCCCGCTTTGTAAATCGACTCCCGGATCGCTGGCAGTTGCGCCGTATCCTGCGTGAGGCCTTGGACCTGATAGGAATCATTCGTCCGCAGCTTCAGCGTCACCGAACCGTCCCCACAGCCAACATGGACGACGATGCCGCCTTTCACACCAGACTGGCTGAGGATGTCCGCCGCGTCATCGGCAAGCAAGGAGGAAGAGACGAGGCAGGAGAGCAGGATTCGTTTCATGGCAGATTGGAAGCCGCGTAACGATCACAAAACACTTCTTGTTTCCATCAATTAATGGAAGAGTGGCGCACCCGAGAGGATTCGAACCTCTAACCTTCTGATCCGTAGTCAGATGCTCTAATCCGTTGAGCTACGGGTGCGTTTGGCCTTGGCCAGTACCACTGTCTTGGGGACAGCGGGCCACGAGACTAGACCAGCGAGGCTGTTTGTCAAACAGCGCATCGCATTTTGTGCGCTTAGGCCGCCGCCAGTTTTTCCATCAGTTTCTGCGTGCGCTCGATGATGCGTTGCGGTTCGTCCAGCAGGCCGGCGGATAGCAGGGCGTTGTCGAGAATCTGCTCGGTGATAAGGCCGGCGGTTTCGGCGTCGGTTTTTTGGAGTTTGGCGAGGTTGCGGATGAGTTGATGGCGTGGGTTGAGCTCGAAGATGACTTTGTTGCCGGGCATGTCGCCGTCTTTGCCCATGGCTTTCATCATCTGGCGGATCTGCGGGCTCATTTCGCCTTCAGGGGTCAAGACGAGGGCGGGGGAGCCGACGAGGCGCTTGCTGGTGCGGACGGTTTCGACTTCGGATGCGAGGCGTTCTTTGATCCAGTCGCACAGGGGGGTGGCTTCGGCCTCGGGGAGGCTTTCGCCTTCGCCGGTGGCATCGCCAAGGTCGATGTCGGGGGCGTTGACGGACTTGAGGTCTTTGTCTTCGAACTTGTTGAGGCTGGAGATGACGTATTCGTCGATGTGCTCGAACATGTAGAGCACTTCGAAGCCTTTTTCTTTGAAGGCGGCGACGTAGGGGCCGCTTTCGATGGTGCTGCGCGAGGTGGCGACTTGATAGTAGATTGCGGTCTGGCCTTCCTTCATGCGCTTCACGTAATCGGTGAGGCTGACGGTCTGACCGGCTTCGGTCATGCTGGACTCAAAGCGCAGGAGCTTGGCAATGGCGTCGCGGTTGGTGTGATCGGTGGCGATGCCTTCTTTGAAAAAGCGGCTGAAATCTTTGTAGAAGCCATTGTACTTCTTCGGGTCTTCGAGGGCCTCCTTGTCGAGGTGCTTGAGCAAGCGCTTGGCAACGACGTCTCCGAGTTTGCGCACCAAAGCGCTGTCTTGCATGCTTTCGCGGGAGATGTTCAGTGGCAGGTCTTCGCTGTCGATGACGCCACGGACGAAGCGCATCCACTCAGGCAGGAGTTTCTTGGGCTTTGGGTCGATGAGGACTTTTTTGCAGTAGAGGCCGACGTTGGGCTCCATCTGGCCCATGCCGTAGGATTCCATGTTCTGCGTGGGCGTGAAGAGCAGCGCATTGATGGCAATGGGCGACTCGGCCTGGAAGTGCAGGCGATAGCTGGGGTCATCAAAGGAGTGGGAGGCAAAGCGGTAGAACTCGGTGTACTGCTCGTCGGTGATGCCGTCTTTCGATTTGAGCCAGAGGGCCTCGACGGTGTTCACACGCTCGCCATCGAGCATGACGGGGAAGCTGACGAAGTTGGAGTATTTCTCCAGAATTTGCTTCACACGATGCGTCTTGGCGAACTCGGCAGCGTCTTCTTTAAGGTGGAGGATGATCTTGCAGCCGCGTGCTTGATCCGCGGATTCATCAATGGTGTAGCTGGTGCTGCCATCGCTGGTCCAGATGAGGTGCTCGCCGTCGTTGCGCCAGGAATGGGTGTATACTTCCACTTTGTCGGCCACCATGAAGGCGGAGTAAAAACCGACACCGAACTGGCCGATGAGCGAGGCATCGTTTTGCTTGCCCGCGTTCTTCAATGCTGCCGCGAAGGCCTTGGAACCGGAGTGGGCGATGGTGCCGAGGTTTTCAACCAGTTCCGCGCGTGTCATGCCGATGCCATGATCGGCGATGGTGAGGGTGCGCGCGGCTTCATCCGTGGTGATGGAGACTTCCAGTACGGCGGAGGCGTCAAAGACATCGTTTTCCGTGAGCTGGGTGAGGCGCATCTTTTCCATCGCGTCGGCGGCGTTGGAGACGAGTTCACGAATGAAGATCTCGCGGTCGGTGTAGAGGCTGTGGATGACGATATCGAGGACTTGTTTGACTTCGGCCTGGAATTCGTGGGTTTGGCTCATGGTTTCGTGTTTTGTGGGTTTGGGGGGTGGGAGAGTAGCGGGTGGAAATGCATGGTCAAGGCTTCGCGGGTCAAGATGGCTGCGCCGTCAAAGGTCAAGGAATGGTCAAGTATGGAGATCACCCATGGCTCGACACTTGACCACCTTGACCAGACTTGACTGGCGAAGTCTTGACTCGCTCTCGACGGCGCAGCCTTGACTTTGAAAGTTCCTTCCCCACAATCAGCGCACCTATGGGACTCCTCGATTCACTCGCCAAAAACGCGCTGGGCAGCATGCTCGGCGGATCCTCCAACAAACAAGACCCCGCTGCGATGCTTTCCAGCCTGTTGAATGAATCAGGAGGATTGAACGGCCTGATGAGCAAATTTCAAAACGCTGGCATGGGCGACGCCTTTGCCTCCTGGGTTGGCACCGGCACGAATCAAGCCGTCAACCCTGAGCAGGTGCAGAATGCGATCGGTCCGGAATTGATCCAGGGTGTGGCGAGCAAGCTGGGAATGAATGTGAGCACGATTCTGCCACTGCTATCGCAATTTCTGCCGCAAATCGTCGATAAACTGACTCCTCAGGGACAGATCCAAGACAACAACCCGAGCGGCAGTCAGATTCAAAGCGTACTCACCAGCGTGATGAGCAGCGGCCTCAGCGGTTTGTTCGGCGGCAGCAAGTCTTGATCATCGCGGCAGAAGAGCCTCGGTTGATGGGGCGGCTGTTGCCGTGGCTCTGATTGCCTGCAACTGATCTCCGTCCCGTGCGTATCCTCTCCCGATGCTCCGCCTCGCCCTCAAAATGCTGTTTGGTGACACGGCGAAGTATTTAATGCTCGTCGCGGGGCTGACGGTGGCCACCTTTTTGATGGCGCAGCAAACGGCGGTGTTTTGCGGACTGATGAGCTGGACGAAATCGACCTTGAGCAACGTTCCTGCGCCGATCTGGGTCGTCGAAGAGAAGGTGGAGCAGGTGAATGAGACGAATCCACTATTGGACACCGATGTCGCGCGAGTGCGCAGCGTGAGCAGCGTGGCTTGGGCGGCACCCATTTACTCGGGCATTCAACGTGTGCGGCTGGAGAACGGGAACTTCAAGATCATCCAGCTCATCGGCATTGATTCCAACACACTGGCAGGCGCACCGGCCAAGATGTTGGAGGGCGATCTGATGAAGCTGCGGCTGCCGCATTCGGTGATCATCGACGATCTGGGCGTGCAGCGGCTGGCACTGAAGCGCGGTCAAAAGGTGAAGGTGGGTGATGTGTTTGAGATCAACGATCAGGAAGCACGAGTCGTCGGCATCGCGGATGCAAAAAACTCCTTCACCGGCGGCCCCTATGTTTGGACAACGTATGAACGGGCACTGCAATACGTGCCAAGCACGCGCAAGATGCTGCAAGCGGTGATCTGCGCGCCACGCGATGGCGTGAGCCTGGATCAAGCGGTGCTGGATATACAACGGGAGACGGGCTTGAAGGCGTTTGTGAATCGTGAGGTGGGACCAGAGGCGTTCCTTGATCACATGAACGGCAAGACGAGCAACAATTTCAATGTCTCCACGGTGTGGTGGTATGTGAAGAACACTGGAATCCCGATTTCCTTCGGCACCACAGTGATCATCGGCCTGCTGGTAGGCATGGCCGTGAGTTGCCAGACGTTTTACTCATTCGTGCTGGAGAACATGCGGCATCTCGGCGCATTGAAAGCCATGGGAGCCTCGACCGGCATGCTCTGCGCCATGCTGATCACGCAGGCGTTCACCGTGGGTCTCGTCGGTTATGGCATCGGTCTGCTGGGCACGGCGGGGTTTGCGTTCGGAGCGCTCAAGAATGAGCAGCCGCCATTTTATATGCCCGAGTTCGTGCCGTATGCCGTGCTGGCAGTCGTGCTGGGCATCTGCTCGCTCGCTGCACTCATGGGCATCTGGCGCGTGAGCAAACTGGAGCCAGCGATGGTGTTCAGAAGTTAAACAGGAGAGGGATTATCCTGATCCCTCAAGCCGGGGCCAGGATGGCCCCGCTCCTACTCCAACTGCAGCTTCGCCAGTGAGCCATAAAGACCGCCGGGCTTCGCCATGAGTTCATCGTGCGTGCCGCGTTCAATGATCGCACCACCGGACATGGCGAGGATCTGATCGCAGCGGCGCACGGTGCTCAAACGATGGGCGATGATGATGCTGGTGCGATTTTCCATCAGCTTGTCGAGCGCGTCCTGCACGAGGCGTTCGCTTTCGGCGTCGAGACTGCTGGTGGCTTCATCGAGAATCAAAATGGCCGGATCGGCGAGAATGGCTCGCGCAATGGCGATGCGCTGACGCTGTCCGCCGGAAAGCTGTGTGCCACGATCACCAACGAGCGTCTGATATCCTTCCGTGAGTCCGACGATGAACTCATGTGCGTTCGCCTTCTTCGCAGCGCTGATGATTTCCTCCTCGGTCGCCTCCGGTTTGCCGTAGGCGATGTTTTCTTTGATGCTGCCGCCAAACAAGAGCACTTCCTGCGGTACCAGCGCGAGATTGCGGCGCAGCGTGGTCAGCGACATCTCGCGAATCGGTTTGCCGTCGATGAAGATTTCGCCGGTCGTCGGCTCATAGAAGCGGAACAGCAGCGACACGCTCGTTGATTTGCCTGATCCGCTCGGTCCCACAAGCGCAATGCGTTGCCCAGCCTTCGCCTTCAGGTCAAAGCCATGCAGCACCACGGCTTCAGGCCGCGTGGGATAGGCGAAACTGACACCACGCATCTCGATCTCGCCTTGGAAACGCACTTTCGAAGCGCCGGCGGTGTCATCCGGCTCCGTTTCATCACGCAGAATCTCACGCACACGTTCCGTGGCTCCGAGCGATCGCTGAAGCTGCGTGATTAACTCCGGGAACTGCATGAACGAAGCCGCGATCATGCCGCTAAGGCCCGCAAACTGCGTCAATTCCTCCTTGCCGATGCCACCGTCGTTCAGCATGCGCATCGCATACCAAGTCACGAGAATCAGCGCCACGCTGAAAGCAAAAATAATGAAGGCGATGAAGGAAGCGCGGGGAATCGCCGCGCGGAGCACCGTGCGCAGATATTCGCCGAGGTTTTTGTCATAGCGGGCCAGTTCATAGGCTTCGTTGCGGAAGGCTTTCACACTCACGATGCTTTGCAGGCTCTCATCCACCACGACCTGTGAGGCCGCTAGGTTGTCCTGCGCTTTTTTGGTCAGTTTACGAATGCGCGTGCCAAAGATGGCGATCATCACGATCACCACGGGAATCGTGCCGACCATGAACAGCGACAGCTTCACCGACATCTGCAAAATGAGCACAAGACAGAGCGACAGCATGACCGTGTGCCGGATCAGCATCGGAATCGTCACCACCAGCGTCTCACGCATGGATTCGACATCATTGGCAAGCCGTGATGCCAGCTCACCGACGCGGCGTTGGTTCAAAGTCGCCATCGGCAGCCGAATGATGCGGCTGAAGGTGTCGAGCCGCAGCGCGGACAGTGCACGCTCGGAAGCTTTGGCAAACAGCAGGATGCGCCAGAACGCGATGAAAGCCTGAATGGCCACGATGCCCACGAGAAACCACACTGCGTGGTTCAGCTCTGCCATCCACTCCGGTCCTTTGGCCCCGCCAATACCTTTGCCGGCCAGTGCGGCCAGTTCCTTGATGAACACAATCGTCATCCCGCCCGTGATCGCCAAAGCGATGAGCGCCGGAATGAACACGTTGTAATGGGGACGCAGGTAGGTCAGGAAAAAGCCCGCGTCTTTCCACGCCGCGCGGTCCCACAGTTTTTTGCTCGCTCGTTCTTCAGCCATGCTCGGTTTTCTTTACTCCACCCGCACTGTCCAGCGTCGGGTGGGTTTGTCAGTCAGTTCCAATACGCTCAAACTCTCCGCATCGTCGCTCTGACGTGTGCTGCGAGTGAGGAAATACTCACGGCCACCGCCGCTTAATCGCACGTTGATGCCGAGCTGGCTGTTGCCATTCTCCAGCGCCCATTCGTGACGGTAGAGGTAGCTCTTGGGCAGTGTGATCGTCAGTCGGCGACCACCACCGGCGGAACTGCTGAGCACGGCCTGAATTTCCTTCACGTCAAAGTCGGCCGCATAGCCGCTGCCAAAGGCCCATGGATCAATCGGAGCAATCTCCGCAGCACCATCGCCCGCCTTGCCGCTGATGCGCAGTGCCGCCGTCGCACCAGGGGTCAGACGCTGGCCGTAGCTGCGTGCATCGAGATTGAGCAGGCAGGTGAACGCCTTGCCGGCCGCATCATCGACAAGATCGACCCCCGTCAGCTCCAACGTCAAAAACAGCTTCATGCCGTCCGCATCCGCCCGCAGCGTGGCCGCACTGGCCTGACCATCGCTTGCACTAAGGGGCACGACTTCTTTGAGACCAAAGTTGCGCGTAATTTCGACGTAGCGATCAAAAATCTGCCGCACCCCGTTGGCGTTCACAGCAAAGTTCAGCGGCAGGCGCTGGCGAAACGGTGCTTTTACATCCGCAGGCAGCGCCAGCGCGAGTTTGAGCGCCTCGGAACCGTTCGCATCCAGTGAGACCTTGCCCTCCTGCTTTTTGCCGGCCCAGTTCGACTCCCAGGTGGCCGAGAGATTCGCGCCCGTGCTGTTTTCGATTTCGAGTTCAGGCGAAGATTCCGCTTCTTGATTGAAAGCCACCCGCGCATTCCAGGAAACACGGAACGGACGCAGCGGTGCGACGAGATCGTGAATGCGCGACTCCTTGCCCGCGATCACAAGCACTGGCAACCGCGCTTTGCCATCGTTGAACGGCAGTTGGAGTGTGTCCGTGATTGTATAGCTCACCTTCACGGCCTGCTGCGTGCCAGTGGCCAGCGTGAGTTCGGGATTCGTGTCCCTGAGCTTCAGGCCACGCGGCACCAGCGGCAGCACCGTCAGACGCAACGACTCTCGCGAGGAGTTGGCGATCTGAAATTCCAACTTGAGTTTTCCCTGTCCTTCCAGCGTGGCATTCGCCTCGCTGAGGCTCCAGGCGACCGCAGGTACGCCATTCATCACATCTTCAAACAAGATGCGTCCCATCGCCGCATGCATGTCCGCCGTCGGCGTCGCCACCACTCCGGCTGGGGTGGTGTTCAGCCGGCTTTGATATTGCTGCACCAGCGCCGGGAACTGTAGATACGCCTCGTTCGTTCCCGACGGCGGAGTGACCAGCCGCGCAAAATCACCAAGATCCGAGAACAGAATTTTCTCTGTCTCGCAAAATTCGCGCATCACACTACCCGCCCCACGCGTGAGCGCCAGACTCTTTTCTTCCGGGTCGGCCGCCTGAGGGATCGGCCCTGCAACGATGATTTCGAGACGATGCGTGCGTGCCGTGTCCAAAATGCTGCGCAGCGCTGCGGCGATGTCTGCTGTCGAAGTTCCTGCCATCCCATCTTCGAGACCATGCGCGACCAGCACCAGATCCGGCCGGCCTTGAAATCCCACCGTCGCCAGCGCCGAGGCCGCTGCGACGATGCTGGTGGTGCGCACCGGCTGAATCAAAATCTCCGGCCCGATCATCATGTTCTCCTTGCTGCGCAGCTTTGAGCCGGGCCGCACCACGCGCACGCCGCCCGTATAGTAAAACTGCGTCGCCAGAGCCTTCGCAAACACCCCCGCAAAGCTCCTGAGCAGAGGATCGGTCCCGCTCTCGGCTTTCACTCCATCCATGATTGCATCACCCAGCACCACAATCTGCACTCGCTCACGACGGGTGAGTTTGAGCAGCATCTGTGGCAAAAATTTCTGCCAGCGGTCACGCTGTGCCGGTGCCAGATCGAAGTAACTCTGCGGTTTCAGCTCTGGCGCCGGCATTTTCACCTCCGCCTCACGCGCCGCCGCCTGCAACGTCGGCAGATCAGGTCTGGCCTCGGAGGAAGCGACCGGAGCAGGAGCCGGTGTCTGCGCCCAGAGACCAGCAACACCCAGCCACGCGTAGGCGCCGAGGAAGAAGAAAGTCTTGCGGTTGGAAAACATGCTGTCGCTATCTCAGCGAGACCGGGGGCGGCTGCAACCGTGGAGTGGCGGATCACCGCATTCCATCTTGTAGAGCCGCTGTGGCACGCTCCTGTGGCGACCTTTCCATGAAACCCTTCCTCCAGCTCGCTCAGGCACAAACGCCCGACGGTGCCGAACTCACGCTGCATGCGCATGACACGCACTTCTACCTGCGCGTGAATCGGCAGCCGCTGATGGGAACGAATGCGTCGGAATCGGAGAAAATTCTGGCACAACTAGCGTGTGAGCGGCTGCGGGACAAAAGCGCTGCACGCGTGCTCATCGGCGGCCTGGGGTTTGGCTTCACACTGCGCCGTGTGCTCGAACTCGTCAGCACGGATGCAATTGTGCAGGTGGCGGAGCTGCTGCCGGAGGTGGTGGCGTGGAATCGCGAGTTTCTTAGCACCGTGAACGGCCTGCTGCTGGCGGATTCACGCGTCGAAATCTTCGTGGAAGATGTGTTTCAAGTCATCTCACGTGCGCCAGCAGCGCATTACGACGCGATCCTGCTCGATGTGGACAACGGTCCCATCGCCATGGTGCAGGACGGCAACGCACGGCTCTATCAGACGCAAGGCTTTGATGCCATCACGCGTGCGCTCAAACCTGGTGGACGTGTAACCTTCTGGTCGGCCAGCACCGACCATGCGTTCGCGAAACGACTGAACAAAGCAGGCTTCAAGGTCGAAACCGTGGCGGCAAAGGCGTATGCGCAGGCGAAACGTTGCTCGCACACGATCTTCGTGGCAGATCGCAAGAGTTAAGACTGCGGTTTGTCCGCTTCACCTTCCGCTTTCGGCAGCATGTCCGGCAAGGAATCCAGATACAGTGCTTCCACTTTGTCTCGCGCCCACGGCGTGCGGCGCAGGAAGACGAGGCTGGACTTGATGCTCGGCTGCCAGTTGAAGCAGTTGATCGGGATCATGCGGCCAAGCATCTCCCAGCCATAATGATCGACAAGCTGTGTGACCATCACCTGCAGCGTGATGCCATGAAGGGGATTTTTGGGGCCGGCGGCGTGCATGGGTCAAAGAAGCGAGTTTGCAGCCTTTCGCATCATTCTTCTGGCACTTCGCCTGATTTTGCGGCCTTCACCACTTTGGCCTGCGCTTTGGCGTTCAGCGGTTGCACGCGCACATACTCACCGTCAAAGTAGGCCCGTGCACCATGGTAATAACCCGTGTTGGCACCGATGATTTCGAGACGTTTGTCGCGCAGGATGAAGCTGAGGTTCGTTTCAGGATCACCGCCTTTGTCCTCACGGCCTTTGTCGCTGAACCAGCCGATGTTGGCATTCCAAACCGCGATGCCGGCAAGCCCACCGACATGCGAGGTCGGCCCGCGCACACATTCGATGACAAAATGCAGATGCCCTTCGCGCTCCACGATCTCAATGTGACCACCATAGCTGTCCGTCCACACGCCGCTGAGCGTTTCGTCCGTCGATTCACGCACCAAGCCTTTGAGCCATGTCGTGCGCATGTCGGACAAACCAGCGGCGGCTTCGAGATACTCCGGCGCATCGAGCGGCAACTCGTCCTGTCCTTCAGCACCCGTGTACATCGGCGAGCGTGCCAGACCATCGCGATACTCCACCCACAGGCGCTGGTCTTCCTTCAGCTTGTTGAAGTCCGATTCCGGCAACGCCTTCTTTGCGGCGGCCCAAACCACGTTTAGAGCTTGATCCGCCTTGTCATAGTGCGCCTTCGCTTCTTTGGCCGTGAGTTTTTTCTCCTGCGCCTGACCGGTGCCGACCAGCGCGGCACCAAGCAGCACCATCAAAAATAAAATCGTGTTTCGCATGCAGTGGCAGGATAGCTGCGCCCATCGCGGCGTCCATGTTTTTGCCGTCGGTAATTTCGATTTCCTGACCTTCAGCGTGTGGCTGATTTTCTCACGCGACTCACGTCTTGCGCTCGCATTTTTTGTCTCTAGCCTCCGCTGTCTTCGATCTCTCCACCGTCCATGAGTCTCTACGATCAATTCATCCAATGGGTCAGCAGTTTGAATGCGCAGATGGTGGCGGACTGGTTCCGCACCATGGAATGGCATCGCGTGCTGCCGGAGATCACCGGCAAGTTCATCGGCTTCCTGCTCGGCTTCTTCGCGAGCTGGTTCTTGTTGTTCCGTCGGCATTTGAAGGCGCTCGACCGTCTGCGCCGTGGCGACTCGGATGACGTGCTGTTTCAGGCGCACTTTCTCTCGCCCGTGCCGGGCACGGGCGATTTCGTACTGCTGTTCCGCAATCTGACATCGTCCACCACAGTGAACGACCTCTATGACAATCCTGCCGCCCGCAAAATCGTGCGTGAGATGGCCGACTACACCAGTCTGAGGAATCCCGTGCTGCGCACCGAAGGCCTGCTGGGATTTGAAGTTCTCAATGACGCCTTCAATCACATCGCCGGTCATCTCGCCACCACGCCCTTCCCACGTGAGACCTGGCTCTTCGCCATGACCTGCGAAGACCGCCAGGTCGTGCGCCGCAAATGCGTGCGTTGCTTCCTCATCCGCCCCGCCGATCTGGAACGCTTCGCCAACTGGACCTGGTGCCGCGAAAACATCCGCTGCGAACAGCCTTGGCACTGGTATCGCATCGTGGCGCTCCATCAGCTTGCGCTACAATGGAAACAGGAAGAGAAAGACACACAAAATCCCTCGCCAAAGACACAGGGCATGCCGCTGGTGGACAAACACGCCACGCACCGCCGCATCCGCCCGATCTCGGTCGGCATCTTCACCGCCGAAAAACCCGTCGGCGAACCCGCCGCCATTGCCTGGCCCGCTCAGGAATGGGAACTCAAAAAAATGGGCCTCGATCTCAACGCTTCATCAGCATCCTGATCGCAACGAACAGCGCGATCAATCCCAGGCCGATGCGCCAATCGAGCCACGCAGGCGCAACGGCAAGTTTTGATTCCGCCTTACCCTCGATCTTCACCGTCTGCGGCAGCAGATCGGCGATCTGAGTGAGTTCCGGCAGTTGCTGGCCCGGCATCGCCTGATCCTTGACCATTTTTTTCCAATCCACCGCCATCACAAGATCAACACCCGGATTCTGCTCCTTCACCTGACACGAGCATGAGCCGATGAGGAACTGCGCCGCACGGTCCACCGTCTCCACCTTGATGCCTTTGCCCACGAGTGCATAAAGCACCCTGCCCTGGCCGAAAATCGGGAACGCAATGGGCTCATTCAGTCCACGCAAGTCTGGCTCACTCGCCAGCAGCATCGCAATGAAGGCGCTTTCAGCCGCATCATCACGCTTCAACCGCAGCGTCGAAAACTCCAGCCGCAAACCGTCACCGGGAACAGAAACCAGACCATTTTTGACATCCTGCTGATCGAGTTTCGGCAGTTCCATCACGCCCGCGAGATATTCGAGCCGTTCATCCAGAAATTTGGCCGCAGCAGCGTCCTTTGCGGCATCGCCGCTTTCCAGCAGCACCCAAACAGCGCTCTCCCCTGCCCCCAGCCGTTCTGCAATCTGCTGTCGTGCTGGCGAATCGAGCAACGCCTTCACATTCGCCTCATTGAAGTCCGCCGACCAGATCACCTCGTCGTTTCGCATCATCAGCGGCTGACGCAGTTCGATTTTCTGCGCGTCTGCGGTCGTCACTTTGAAGTTGCCGTCCAGCTTTGTGCCATGCGGCACCGTCACACGATACGGATCCGCCGCCCAATGCTCCAACGCATAGCGAAACACCGGCACCGAGCACGCAAAGGCGGTCGTGGCGGTGAGAATGAAAAAAGCGATGAGGCGATGAGGCATGGGTCCGGCACAATACGCCCATCCTCCGATGAATTCGCCATCAAGCGTGCGTTTTAGTTCGACCATGCGCCCGCTCCTGTTCCTTTTCGTTCTTGCCACCGCCCGTGCCGACTGGCCCACTTACCTGCACGATGCCTCACGCGTCGGTGCCACGAAGGAGGAACTCAAACTGCCGTTGCAGATGGCGTGGGCGTTTGAATCGCCCACCGCACCGAAGATGGCCTGGGCGGGTGAAGATGGCCGCGTGATCGAAGGGCATGAGCTGTTCAACCGCGTGCGCTTTGATGACGTGTTCCATGTCGCCATCAGCGGTGGGAAGGTTTTTTTCGGTTCCTCGGTCGATGGACGCGTGATTTGCCGTGATCTGGCCACCGGCTTGGACAAATGGTCGTTCTTCACCAAAGCCCCGGTGCGTCTGGCTCCAACCATCGCCAACGGCAAGGTCTATGTCGGCTCGGATGACGGCTACGCTTACTGCCTCGATGCCAAGACGGGCAAACTCGTGTGGAAACTGCGCGCAGGGCCGCATGATGAGCGCATCCTCGCGCGTGGCCGCATGATCTCGCGCTGGCCGGTGCGCACGGGCTTGCTGGTCGAGGATGGCATCGCGTATTTCGGCGCGGGCGTGTTTCCACATGAGAAAGTCTTCATCTACGCCGTCGAGGCGGCCACAGGGAAGGTCATTTGGAAAAACGATGCGATCAGTGAGAAGGACGCGGGTCGCAATGACCTCTCGCCGCAGGGCTACATTCTCGCGACGAAGGACGTTTTGTTCGTGCCGTCAGGTCGTTCGCTCGCAGCCTCGTTTGATCGCAAAACGGGTGAGTTCCTATCAAAACCGGAGCCGGGCTGGCGTGGCGACGCGGGTGGGCAGATCGGTGGCTCGCAGGCGTTTCTCGCGGACGATCAAATCTACGCCGTGGGCGAGCATCACATCCTCGCGCTCGATCAGGAGAAGCAGAAATCCGGCTTCGGCTGGTTCGCCGGCACGCAGATGACGCTGGCGGGTGACATGGGCTACATGGCGAACGGCACGAAAATCATCGCTATCGACCGCATCAAGCACGCCGAAGGCACGCGCATCCGCCATGCGCATGAACTGGCCATCGCGAAAATCAGCGCTGACTTGAAGAAGCATCCGGCGCTCGCCGAGGCGAAGAAATTCCAAGCCGCCGAAGCCGCCGCACGCAAAGTCAAAGACGATCCAGCCGCCTTTGCGAAGGCGCAGGCCGAACTGGCCGCCGTCGCAGCCAAATACGAGCCGCTGCGGATCGCCTACAAAGCGAAGCAGGATGAGATCGCGAAGCACAAGGCCGATCTGGCGACTGCTGCCGATGTCGGTGTGAAATGGACACTCGAATCGCCGCATGAGTCCGCGCTGATCGTCGCGGGCAAAACGGTAATCGCGGGCGGCAAGGGCGAGGTGATCGCCATCGACGCTGAAACGGGCAAACTGGCCTGGAAAACCGCCGTGGATGGCGAAGCTCGTGGTCTGGCCGTTTCTGACGGCCATCTCGTCGTCAGCACGACGACAGGACGTGTTTATGTCTTCGGCGAGAAGGCTGTGGAGTCGATCGCGGTCAAGAAAGCCAATGATTTTCCGTCAGACGCCGCGCATGCCAAAGCTGCTGAAGCCATCTTAAAGCAAACCGGTGTCACGAAGGGCTTCTGCATCGTGCTCGGCAACGACAAAGGCCAGTTGGCCTACGAACTCGCCAAGCGCAGCGAGTTGATCATCTTCGGCGTGGATGCGGATGAGAAGAAAGTGGCTGCTGCGCGTCGGGAACTGCTCGCGACGGGGCTTTATGGCCCACGCATCACGGTGGATCACCTCGATCTCGCGGTGATGCCGTATTCGAGCTACTGCGCCAATTTGATCGTGAGCGACAGCGCCGAGCCTACCGGTGTGCCAGCGGATGTGGCGCGGCATTTGAAGCCCATCGGTGGCAAATTCTGTTTCAAGACGACGCCGAAGACCGACGCATGGCTCGCGGAGACGAAGTTGAGCGAGGAGAAGGCAAAGATCACGAATGCAGACGGCTGGAGCGTGCTCACGCGTGCGGCCTTGCCCGGTGCGAGTTCGTGGTCGCATCAGTATGGCAATGCGGCGAACACATCGAGCACCGATGACCGCCGCATCAAAGGCGGACTCAGCGTGTTGTGGTATGGCGATCCCGGTCCTGGTCAGGTGGTGAATCGCCACGATGGAGCCGTGGGGCCGCTTTCGGTCAATGGACGCCTGTTTGTGCAGGGAGAGGACAGCGTGCTGGCCTACGATGCTTACAACGGTCAGTTCCTCTGGGAAACGAAGAACCCCGGCGCGATGCGCACCGGCGTGTACAACGCCCGCGAACCCGGCAACATGGCCGCGAGCGATGATTACCTGTTCATGCTGATGGAGGATGAATGCATCCAGTTCGACGCCGCGACCGGCAAGATCGTCCGCACACTGAAAATTCCCGGCGCTGGCACAAAGAAGGATCTGCAATGGGGTTACATCGCCTACCAAGACGGGTTGCTTTACGGTACGGAAACCGAACGCGTCGAAAAGGCCGCCGAAGTCGCCCGCCGTGGCAAAAGCGGCTCGATTTCGACGGACAAGATCTTTGCCTTTGATGTGAAGACCGGCGCGTTGAAATGGACCCATGCGGGAAAGCACATCTCACACGTCAGCATCGCCATCGGCGATGGTCGGCTATTTTTCATCGACGCTTCGCTCACGCCTGAGCAACGCGCCCTCATGCTGGCGCAGGACAAGACGGATCTCGCCAAACTCACCGGCAAGGAACGCGAACTGGCCGAAGATCGCGTGAAGAACAACGACCTGCGCATGGCGGTGGCGCTGGATGCCGTCACCGGCCAGCAGCAGTGGGCGAAACCGGTCGATGTGACCGATTGCAGCGACATCGGCATCGGCGGCGGGGCATTGACGCTGATGTATCACAACGGGCACCTAGTGCTCGGCGGCGCGAACGCCAACGGGCACTACTGGGAGCAGTTTTTGAGCGGTGAGTTCAAACGCCGTCGTCTCGTGGTGCTCGACGCGAACAAGGGCGAAAAACTTTGGGCCAAAGACGCGAACTACCGCCATCGCCCGGTCGTGATCGACAACGAAATCATCGCCGAACCGTGGAGCTACGATCTTTACACCGGCGCGCAGAAGACGCGCAAGCATCCGATCACTGGCGAGGAGTCAGCGTGGATGTTTGCGCGCCCCGGCCACCACTGCGGTGCGATCTCCGCCACGCCAAACATGATGTTCTTCCGCTCCAAATTCACCGCGTTCTATGATCGCGACAGCGACAGCGGCACGGAGCACTTCGCCGGGCATCGTCTCGGCTGCTGGATCAACACCATCCCCGCCAATGGACTCGTGATGATTCCCGAGGCCAGCGCCGGCTGCGTGTGCCTCTTCTCCATCGCCAGCACCGTCGTCTTCGAACCGCGTGAGGACCGCATGAACTGGGGTGTTTACAGCGCGGACGGCGCTTCCCTGCCCGTGCAGCACATGGCGCTCAATCTGGGCGCTCCTGGTGACCGCCGCGATGCGCATGGCAAACTCTGGCTCGGCTATCCGCGCCCGAGTTCGCGTGCCGGCATCGACCTGCCGCTGGATTTCAAACCGCAGTATGCCAAAGGCGGCGGTGCTTACAGCTTCAACGAAGACAGCCATGTCGTGAAAGGTCACGATACTCCCTGGATCTTCACCAGCGGCCTGCGCGGCGTCACGAAGCTCGACATTCCCGTTTTGGCCAAAGGCCAGCCTCCAGCGACCTACACGGTGAAATTGATGTTCGCTGCGATGGAAGGCGACAAGCCCGGCAAGCGCGTCTTCGACGTCAAACTCGGCGACAAGGTGGTGCTCAAGAGTTTTGACCCCGCCACACGCAAAGGAGCCAGCGTCGAAGAGTTCACGAACATTCCCGCGACGGAGAACCTCGTCGTGGAGTTGATTCCCGCGAACCCCGGTGTGGAACCGATTCTCAACGGTCTCGAAATCCTGCGCACGAATGCCAAGGAGATCACCGGCGGCGTGGCAGAGAGGTGATGCACCGAAACAATGTCTCGTGTAGGCTGCAAATGCCTTGAATCCCTTCTCCTGGCTCGAAACTCATCGCGGACGCTACACCGTCGTCCGCTGGCTGTTCCCACGGCTGCTGGCGGCGATCTATCTCATCGCTTTCATCTCCTGGAACGCTCAATACGACGGACTGGTCGGTGAAAACGGCATCCTGCCCGTGAAGAACCTGCTCGAAAACGTCCATGCGTACGAGGCACGCGAGCACCAGTCGCTGCTGTGGCAGTTCCCCACCATCTTCCACTGGCATTACAGCGATGCCTTCGCACACGGCTGCCTGATCGCGTGCTGCATTCTCTCTGTGCTGGTGATCGCCGGTGTGGCACAGGGGCCGTTGCTCGCGCTGCTGTGGATCGGTTATCTCTCCTTCGCCACCACAGGTGACATCTTCATGGGCTACCAATGGGATGCGCTGCTGCTGGAGGCCGGATTTCTCGCGCTGTTCCTCGCGCCGTGGAGCTTGTGGTCATGGCGCGGCCTCACCGAGCCGCCACGCGGTTCCATCTTCCTGCTGCACTGGCTTTTGTTTCGCCTGATGTTTCTCTCCGGCTACGTCAAGATCGGCGGCGGCGATCTGCCATGGGAAAACATGACCGCGCTGCTCTACCACTACGAAACGCAGCCGCTGCCAAACGGCCTGTCGTGGCTCGCGCATAACGCACCGCGCTGGTTTCATGTCGCGAGCTGCTGGATCATGTATGGCATCGAACTCTTGCTCCCCTTCGCCATTTTCGCCGGGCGTTGGGGCCGTTTGTTCGCCGCGCTCGGCTTCCTCGGCCTCATGACGATGATCTCCGCCACCGGGAACTACAATTTCTTCACCCTCCTCACTGCCGCGCTCGCCCTCACGCTGCTGGATGACCGCTGGTGGCCCAAGTTCGTGCGCCGCTGGCTGCGCATCGACGCCGAAGCACCGCGTCCCGTATGGCATCGCTGGACCCAATGGCCTGCGCTCACCGCCGTGCTGCCCATCGTCTTCATCACCCTCCTCGCTGCCGACTCCTTCCTCGCGGGACGCATTCGGAACTACCAGCCCAAGTTCTCCGACAGCCTGCACGCCAAGCTCGATGCGCCCATCGCCCGCACGCGCTCCTTCAACGCCTACGGCCTGTTTCAAGACATGACCGAGGAGCGCCCCGAAGTCCTCATCGAGGTCAGCGACGATGGCGGCCTGTTCCTGCCGCTCGACTTCAAATACAAACCCGGCGATCCCAAAACCGCGCTGCGTTTCATCGCCCCGCATCAGCCGCGTCTCGACTGGCAGATGTGGTTCGCCGCGCTTTACCCCGGCTATGTTCCCGAGCGCGATGCCAATCCCGGTTCCCCAATGCACTGGTTCGGCCAGTTCCTCACCGCCCTGCTCCAGCACAAACAGCCCGTGTGGGATCTTCTCGAACCACCGCCCTTCCCCGTCGAAAAAATCACCCACATCCGCGCCCGCCTCTACCGCTACCACTTCACCAGGCCCGAAGTGCAAAAAATCACCGGCGAATGGTGGGAACGCGAGCACGTCGGCCCCTTCAGCGGCCCTCTAACTCTCACCAAAAACGATTTTTAGAAAACAGTTCTTGTAAATTTCACCTCAAATCAAATACGCTGGCTTTATGAAACAAATTCGCCGTGCGACAAAGGTGCTTGTGGTTATTTGGTTAATTGGCTTGGTCTCAAGCGTGAATCTCTCAGCACAGGACTATGGAGATCTGGCAAATGATGAGTTTGTAAATGGCTGGGCAGAACTCGCTGGCATCGAAATAAACCCACCTGACAACACCACAGAAAGCCAAGGCGCCTCGTTCCAGCCAAATACAGAGCCAACAGGTTCCACTTACACAGATGCAGACGGTGATGGCCTCTCGTTTGAAGAAGAACAAGCCCTTGGCACCGACCCAAATAATTGGGACTAAGACGGCGACGGTTATCCTGATGGGTATGCGCTTCATGACCTCTTGTATCGTGACCCAGAGCCTGAGGAGTCAAACCGCATGAGCTACTCGGGTAATGCCACTTATATTGACAGGGCCGAGTTATGGACAATTGATGTTGATGTTAACTCACCAACTTTTGGCGAGTATATATTGAGCGGCACAATACCAGGAGAACAACAATGGAGAGGCACGAGTGATATCGTGGAACTTGGGCCAGACTGGATGTGGGAGGGCGATGAGGAACCATCGAATTGCGGCAACCTCAAGGAGGTTGAGGAAATCGACGCAAACTCCATGCGCGTTACGTTTACGGATTGGTATGAGTGGGTCCGTTGGGCGATTAAAACAATCACAGCTTAACCCCCTGCAATTTCTCTCATGACCCCAACCAAGCGCTTGCTTGCATTGGCGTGGCTATGTGCTTTCGCAGACGAGACAAGCGCTTTTGAAATAGCCGTTGTTGCCGCGCCGAAAAATCTGTTTCTACGGTTTCCGTCATCATCCTACGAAGAGAATAGAAATATTGCAAAACCAACAACAACCCTTGCAGCCAGCAAATCACTCGAATGGTTTGAATGGAACACATACAAAGACTGGTTTTCTGTTCCGAATGAAAACTGGCATTTCATGTTGCCCGAGGAAACGAAAACTTGGTTGGATAAAGCGTCATTAGCGGATTTGATGCGTTACCGTAAAAAATGGGGACAGATTGAGGTTCGGAAAGGTGTGATCACGGAGATTCGCTTGATAAAGCGAACACCATTGGAAATCACACCTTTCAAAGGTTTGATTATGGCTGAAGCGTTGGAAATCGCCATCACCTTTGTTGAATCAAAAGGCAACAAGCGAACTGAAGCTAACAGGAGCATCCGGGATTTCTGGGGCATGGACAGGAATGGCTTCTTTTTCTGGATGCCGATGGACTTCATCACGATTGGCAAAATTCCAGGCCAAGACGGAAAGCTTGCGATGGGCATAACGGAAATTCGGCGCCGAATCGCAGTGACATTAGACGACCGTGTGATTTTTATCGGAAGACGGAGCGATAGTCGTTAAGATGCAGATCTGGCATAGCGGATCATCATGAGAAAACCGATTATTCGCTCTTGCACCGTCGTAATTCGCGGCGACTATCGCGGCCCCTCGCTCCTCATGGGAGTGTGGGAATCACAATCGGGGCGTAGCTCAGCCTGGTAGAGCGCTTGCTTTGGGAGCAAGAAGTCGTCAGTTCGAATCTGGCCGCCCCGACCACTCAGATTTGAAATCTGAGATCTCAAATTTCAAATTTTCCCGTGTCCGCCCTTTACGCCGTCGCACTCAGCACCTTCAAGGAAATGGGCTGGCACTACCGCGAAGTCCCCGCCCAGGAGGTCATCGAGTCCGACTTCGAGGCGCATCACACGAAAATCCCGCTGCACATGCAGATTTTCGGCGAAACGCACATCGCCAGCGTCGTCGCGCTTTCGTCGCTCCAAGTTCCCTCCACGCATCGCCTGGCTGTGAGCGAACTCATCATGCGCACGAACAAGGAGCTGAACCTCGGCAACTTCGAACTCGAATGGGACAGCGGCCAGGTGATGTTCCGCATCAGCAACGTCTTTCCGCCCAACCGCCACGACCAGCGCATCCTCGCCAGCATGGTTCACTCTGCCGTCGCCGAGACCGACCGCCTCACCCCTTACCTCGGCGAAATCGTCCGCACGCCCAAAGGCGAGCTGCTGCTGCTCAAGGTCGCTGATTTAATGAAACGCGAAGATTTGCTCCCGCCCGCGCCCGATGCAGAGTGATTGGAAGTGACACAGGCTGCCAGCCTGTGCTTTTCTGGCCGCGAACTGGCCCTCACCATGTCCGCCCGCTACACACTCCAGCAGCATCCAGCCTTCAGCGATCCGCTGACCAAGGAGGATCTGTACACGCTTGTGGCCCGTGGTTCGCTCGCTCGTGGCGAGATGTGCCTCGATGAAGACACCGGCCTCACGCACACCGTGGGCGAACTCGTCAGCGGCATGCGCCGCCCCAGCCAGCCGCGCCTTGACCGCCCCGCGTATCGCGAGATCAGCCCTGATGCCGATGGCTACGAGGAAGAAGAAATCATCGAAGAAGTGGAAGAGGAAGACGCGGAAGAAGACGACGACAATGATTACACCCCGAGCGGCGAAGTCATCCTGCATCACGCACATCCATCGTGGCTCGGTTATACGAAGGCCTTGTTCCTCTGCATCCTGCTCGTCATCGCCGGTGGCCTGCTGTTCGTCATACAACTGGAATACGCCGTCATCGCCCTGCTCTGCGCCTCCTCCACGTTCATCGCCATCGGCATCTCACGCTACTCGCACGATTACATCGTCACCCGTGAGCGTGTGGAGTTGATCTGGGGCATTATCGGCCGCAGTTCCAAAGAAGCGCGCATCTGCGACATCCGCAGCATCGACGTTTACGAGTCCGGCCTCAAAGGCCTGCTCGGCCTCGGCACCATCGACTTCTCCACCGCCGCCAACGCCGGCATCGAAGTGCAGTTCAAGGACATGCGCCAGGCCCACGAAGTGAAAGACCTCGTGCGAAAGCTCCAACGCGGTGGCCCCGTCACCAACGATTGATCCTGACGAAAAGCACAAGCTCATCCCGTTTATCTTACATGCCCGCGCACTTGCAGTTTCTCCCCTGTTTCCTTATCCTCACCTCCGCTGCCCTCGCGCAAAACGACGGCAACACGGGCAATGACGTCACGGACAAAGTCATTGCCACGCCGGCCATGCAGTGGCGCTTTGATGATGCAAAAGAACCCGGACCGCGTGCGCCGACCTATCCCGGCTTCGCCAAGGACAACACGGCCATCCGCTTCATTAGCGATGGCAAAAATGCGCTCAAGATCGCCGACAGCGAGGCACTGCGCTTCGGATTGAATGAAACCATCACTCTCGAAGCGTGGGTGAAGGCTCCAGGCCTCAGCGGCACGCCTTACCTCATCGGCAAGGGCCGCCTCGGCACGGAGGAGTTCGGTGCAGAGAATCAAAACTACGCGTTTCGCCTCCAGACGGCGAAGGGCGGTGCGCAGATCGGCTTTCTCTTCCACAGCGCGGATGTTCCTGGCAAAAAAGGTGACTGGCACCGCTGGTGGTCGAAAGACACGATGCCCACCCAAGGCTGGCATCACATCGCGGTGACCTACACGTTTGGGAAGCTCAAAAGCATCAAGGGCTACATCGACGGTCGCGAAACCGATGGAGTGTGGGACATGGGCGGCGAGACGGATCGCGCACCAGTCACTGATGGCGATGCGCTCATGCTCGGCAGCGGCTCCACATTGGCCTCCTCGCACTCGCTCAATGGCTGGCTTGATGAAATCGCCATCTATCGCGGCCCCATCGACACCGATGCGCTGAAAGCGAAGTATCAATTCGTCCCGCCACCGCCACCCATCGCGAAAAAAGAAGTGCCCGCAGGTCGCGTGCTCGTGCAACTGGCCGAGGAAGGCATGCCCGATGCGAACGCCTGGCCCAGCGAGCCGCCAAAAGTCGCCGAGACCTATACCGAAGACGTGTTCGGCTTCTTCGATGTGCCGCAGAAGTATGTGGACACCGGCGTGCGTGGCGAGCGCCATGTGCCTTTCCTCCTGCGAGCAGCGGCCAGCGTGACCTTCCCCAAAGGCAAGCACCGCCTGCTGCTGCGTGCGCGTGGTGCCACGAATCTCTACATCGACGGCAAAACGACCCTCGCCACACCTTTCCCACCGAATGACAGCGACGGCCATCACCTCGTGGCCGATCAAAAAGACTACCTCGACCTCGGTCCCGATTTCCGCTTTGTCCCGCCGGGGAATCGCGAATCGTGGTGCGAATTTGAAGGCACCGGCAAGCCGCAGTTCTTCGTGCTGGAGACCGTTGTCGGCAGTTTCGCGGGCAAAGCCATGCGTCGTCCAGAACTCGGCGAAACCGTGGTCGCCTGGTCAAAGCAAGGCACGGAGACCTGGCAGCTCGTCACCGCTGGCAAACGCGAAGTTGCCTACAACGACGCCGGTTGGGCCGACTACGAGCAGGAACGCAACGCACATTACGATGTGGTGAATACAAAGAAGCGCGCCGAACTCCGCGCGAAGTCCGATCCGTATTGGACGCAGCGTCGCGAGGCCGCGAAAGCCTGGCTGGCGAAGGCAGAGCCCGTGAAGGTTCCCGAGCTGCCGAAAAACTTTTCCGCCAGCAACGAGATCGACCATTTCATCGCCGCCCGCATCGATGGCGTGAAGGCGCAAGACTCGCACAAAGGCAGCATCGACTATTTCAAAGACGTGCAGCCCATCCTTGAAGCGAAATGCAACGAATGCCATCGCGGTGCCAAGGCCAAAGGCGGCCTGCATCTCGATTCGCTCGCCGATGCGCTCAAAGGCGGCAAATCCGACGGCGCGGCGGTCGAACCCGGCAAACCGGACCACAGCGCCATCATCGCCCGCATCACTTCCGACGACGAAGACGAAGTCATGCCGCCGAAAGGCAAGCCGTTAACCAAAGACGAGGTTACTTTGCTCACCACCTGGATCAAAGAAGGCGCGCACTGGCCTGACATCCGCGCCGATCACCTCACGCTCACGCCTTTGACCGACGACTTGACCTTCCTGCGCCGCGTCACCATCGACACCATCGGCGTCGTGCCGACGCTCGAAGAAATCGAGGCCTTCCAAAAGAATCCCGACCGCAAAGCCGCCATCGACCGCCTGCTCAATGATCCGCGCTGGGCCGACAACTGGATGGGCTACTGGCAGGACGTGCTCGCCGAAAACCCGAACATCCTCAACCCCACGCTCAACAACACCGGCCCCTTCCGCTGGTGGCTTTATGAATCGCTGAAGGACAACAAGCCGATGGATTTCTTTGTCACCGAACTGCTGCGCATGAAAGGCAGCGAACGCCTCGGTGGACCTGCTGGCTTTGGCACCGCCTCACAAAACGACGTGCCCATGGCCGCAAAGGGAACCATCGTCAGCACGGCCTTCCTCGGCGTGGAAATGAAGTGCGCCCGCTGCCATGACTCACCGACCGGCAAATCCTTGCAGCAGGATCTCTTCGAACTCGCCGCCATGCTCGGCTCGAAGGAAATCGAAGTGCCGAAGACCAGCAGCGTGCCGATGGACAAGATCCACGCCGGTGGCCGCAAACCGCTCATTCAGGTCACACTCATGCCCGGCACCAAAGTGCAGCCGAAGTGGCCCTTCGCCGAGTTCTGCGATGAAGCCACCGGCAAGCTCGCCGAAGATCCAAAGGACACTCGCGATGTGCTCGCCGCCATGATCACCGCGCCACAAAACGAGCGCTTCGCCCAGGTCATCGCCAACCGCGTGTGGTCGCACTTCATGGGCCGCGGCATCGTCGAACCCGTCGAAGACTGGGAAAAGGGCAAACCCACGCATCCAGAACTCATCCAGTGGCTCGGTCGCGAATTCGTGCGCGGCGGTTACGATGTGAAAAACCTCGCCCGCCTCATTTTGAACAGCCACGCTTATCAACGCGCCACCGATCCCGAATTGAAGCTCACCAGCCCGCTTTATACCAGCCCCGCACCGCGTCGCTTGCAGGCCGAGCAGATCGTGGACTCCTTGTTCGCCGCCACCGGCAAACCTTTCCGCACCGAAGAAGTCTGCCTCGACATCGACAACACCCGCGACCTCAAAAACGCCATCCACCTGGGCAAACCGCATCGCAGTTGGATGCTCACCAGCACCAGCAATGAGCGCGACCGCCCCAGCCTCGCCCTGCCAAGAATTCAAGCCGTCACCGACGTGCTCGGAGCCTTCGGCTGGCGTGGCTCACGCCAAGACCCCATCAGCAAACGCGACGCTGATCCGAACGTCCTCCAGCCCGCCATCCTCAGCAACGGCACCCTCGGCGTCTGGCTCACGCGCTTGAGTGACGACCACGGCGTCACCGACATCGCCTTGAAAGCGAACTCCGTGGATGAACTCATCGACACCCTCTTCCTGAAGCTCCTCACCCGCAAGCCCACCGCCCAGGAACGCGAACTCTACACCCAGCATCTCAGCGCTGGCTTCGAGTCACGCCTCTTGAAACTTGAAACCTTAAACTTGAAACTACAAAGCACCCGCGCCCGCGAAAAATACGTGAGCTGGTCCAACCATCTCGACGCCGAAGCCACCAACGTCCGCATGGCCCAGGAAACCGCCGCCCGCCAAGGCGATCCACCCACAGAACACCTCGACGCCAACTGGCGCACCCGCATGGAAGACGTCCTCTGGGCCATGCTGAATGCTCCCGAGTGGGCCTTCAGCCCGTAAACGCCACGCTTGAAACTTGGAACCTTAAACTTGAAACTCTTGTCATCATGAAACGCCGCTCCTTCCTCACCTCCGCCGCCGCTTTCGGCGCGGCTCCGTTGTTCGCGAACAACACGCCTGTCCACACGCCGAAGGGCAAGGCGGAGCATTGCATCTTCATCTGGCTCGGTGGCGGCATGGCGCAGATCGACACCTTTGATCCGAAGAAGCTCGGCGATAACAAGAGCAAGACGAAAGTCGCCGGTTCCATGTACAAGGCCATCGACACCTCAGTGCCCGGCGTGCAGGTCACGGAGCATCTGAGCCGGACGGCGAAGGTGATGGAGCATGTCACGGTGATGCGCACGGTGAATCATGCGGTCATTGACGAGCATGCCTTCGCCACGAACATCGTGCATACGGGACGCATGATCTCCGGCAATGTGGTGTATCCGAGCATCGGTTCCATCATCGCGCATGAGCGTGGCGCGGCGAACCCTGAGGTGCCGCCATACATCCTCATTGGTTATCCGAATGTGAGCCGTGGACCGGGCTTTCTCGGCGCGAAGTCGGGCTATGTGTATCTCACCGACACCAACACCGGTCCGTCCGGTTTCACGCGGCCTGACTTTGTCGATGAAAACCGCGCCAGCACGCGCGCGAAGCTGCTGCAGCCGCTGATGGAGCGCTCGCCGAAGGATTCGGCCATCGCCGACTACCAGACTGCTCAAGCCCAAGCCTTGAAGCTTTCCGGGCCGCAGTTCATGAAGCATTTCAATCTCAAGCAGGAGTCCGCAGATCTGCGCAACGACTACGGCGGTGAGTTCGGCCAGCGTTGCCTGCTCGCGCGGCGTCTCGTACAGGCCGGCGTGCGTTTCATCGAAGTCTCGCACAACCTCAACTTCATGAACGGCACCGGCTGGGACATTCACAATGAAGGCAGCGCCAATCAGCACCTGCTCATCCAGGAACTCGACACCGCGCTCGCCGCGTTGATTCGTGATTTGAAGACCCAGAAGCTCCTCGACAAGACCCTCATCGTCGTCGGCACCGAATTCGGCCGCCCTCCAGAGTTCGATGGACGTGGCGGACGCGGCCATCAGGGCACGACGTTCTCCATGGTGCTCGCCGGCGGCGGTTTGAAGCACTGCGGCGCGTATGGCGTCAGCGATGAACTCTCCAAGAAGCCCGTCGAGAACCCTGTGCCGCTCGTCGATTTCCACGCGACGGTTCACGCCGCGATGGGCATTGATCCAACGAAGGAACTCATGGACGGATCACGCCCGGTGCCGATCACGGATGGTGGCAAAGCGGTGACGGCGTTGTTTGGTTGAACAAACAGGCAGTGAACGAGCCTCGGCATTCATCGCGTTAACACACGCGCATGAAACCCACCACGCTGCTCGCCGCATTCACCCTTTCGCTCACCCTCACCCACGCCGCCGATGAAGAGGGCTTCGTGCCCATGTTCAACGGCAAAGACCTGAGCGGCTGGGTGAATGCGAACTGCGCGCCTGAAACCTGGAGCATCAAAGACGGCGTCGTGAGTTGCACCGGCATCCCCACCGGAGCCATGCGCACGGAGAAGCAGTATGAAAACTTCATCATGGAGTGCGAGTGGCGACACCTCACCAGCGGCGGGAATTCCGGCGTCTTCATCTGGGGCAGTCCCATCTCCGCGCCCGGCGTGCCCTTCCTGCGCGGCATCGAGGTCCAGGTGCTCGAAAACGGCTACATGAAAAAAGCCGATCCCACCAAGCCGCGCTGGTTCACCACGCATGGCGATGTCTTTCCCATCCATGGCGCCACCATGGAACCGCACGGCGATCACAACGGCCAGCGCAGCTTCCCCAGCGAGGAACGCAGCAAACCCTCGCCCGAATGGAACCACTACCGCATCACCGGCAACAACGGCACGCTTACGCTCGCCGTGAACGGCAAGGTCGTCAGCGGTGGCGACAAATGCTTCTGGCGCAAAGGCTACCTCGCCCTCGAATCCGAAGGCGCTCCCGTCGAATTCCGCAACGTCCGTATCAAAGAACTGCCCGCCACCGGTGCCACCGCCGCCGATTCCGCTCCGCTCGACCAAGGTTGGAAGCATCTCTACAACGGCCTCGACTTCCGCGGCTGGAAAGTCCCCGCCGGAGCCGAATCCAAGTGGAAAGCCTCCAACTGGAACCTCAAGCTCGACTCCACCGACGGCCAGGAATCCACACCACTCTGGAGCGTAGCCGAAATCGCCAACGGCGAATTCATCGCCGACTTCCAGCTCTCCAAATCCGCCGATCTCACCAAACCCTGCACCGGCTTCTGCGTCCGTAGCGAAAAAAATCCCGCCGTCCTCATCGGCACCGGCAAAGCCCCCATCGTCTTCGGTCCCGACAAAGTTAAACTCGGCAAATGGTACCGCCTCCGCCTCAAACTCGACGGCAACAAAGCCACCGCCACGCTCACCGAAACCCAGGACGCGAATCCTCAAGTCCTTGAAGCCACACTCGAAGGCCCAGCCAAAGGGTCGATTGGTATCGCAGACTTCGGCACGTCCGTGACCTTCGCAAATTTCTTCGTGCGCGATTGAGTTTCAAGTGAGCTGGGGCCTCCGATCCCGCAGTTAATCACCATTCGAAATTCCCCAAAAACCTCAACTGTGATGAGGCAGATGGCGGCTGCGCCGGCCCATAATGAGTTTGGTAGTATATGATCGCCGTTGAAGAAGTCCCTATCCCGTATTTCTGAGCTTGGATGCAAACAGCGTCGATAAAATGCGCTGCTGAGGAAAACCCCTTTAATAATTCAGAGATTTCGACGGCAGAATGAAGCACCGAAAACTCGGGGACATTGGCTTCATCCGGGCAGCAATGATAATCTCGCCCAAAATCAGCAAACAGGTACTCATCCGCATCCAACTCATCGGTAAAATCACCGAGCCAAATTGCGACACACCTGCCTCGACGAGTCATCATTTTTGCTTCTGGTGGAATTGTTATCGAGGATTGCGTTTACTCTCCGAGCAAGAGGCATTCACCGATCCTCCGATTTCAGGTCTTTTGCAGCATTCATCTCCAACACATGCGTCAAAAACACCCACTCGTCCGCCGTCTTCTCGATGGTCTTCTTGAGCGCGGTGCCAGTTCCATGCCCGGCGCTCGTTTCGATGCGGATCAGCACGGGCGGGCCATCCTTGGCCTGACTCTCTTGCAATCTGGAGCCGAACTTGAAGCGGTGTGCGGGCACGACGCGGTCGTCGTGGTCGCTGGTGAGCACAAGCGTGGCCGGGTAGCGAGTGCCTGGCTTCAAGTTGTGATACGGCGAGTATTTGAGCAGCGCCTTGAACTCCGCGCCGTTCTCCACGGTGCCGTAGTCGCTCTTCCAGCCCCAGCCGATGGTGAATTTCTCGAAGCGCAGCATGTCCAGCACGCCCACGGCGGGTAACGCGGCGGCGTAGAGTTCGGGACGCTGCGTCATGCAGGCTCCGACGAGCAAACCACCATTGCTGCCGCCCTGAATCGCCAGCTTCTCGCGTGAGGTGTATTTGTTCGCGATCAGCCACTCGGCGGCGGCGATGAAATCGTCGAAAACATTTTGTTTGCCGAGCTTCACGCCCGCCAGATGCCATTCGCGGCCATACTCGCCACCACCACGCAGATTCGGCATCGCGAAGACGCCACCCATTTCCAGCCAGACGGCACGTGAGACGGAGAAACCGGGAGTCATGTTGATGTTGAAGCCACCGTAGCCGTAAAGCAGCGTGGGGTTGGTGCCGTCGAGTTTGAGGCCCTTCTTGTGGACGATGAACATTGGCACCTGCGTGCCGTCCTTGCTCTTGAAGAAAACCTGCTTCGTTTCGTAGCCAGCCCCGTCGAATTTCACATCAGGTTTTCGCCACAGCTTGCTCTCGCCGGTTTTCAAATCCATGCGGTAAATGGCGCCCGGCTCCGTAAAGCCTGTGAAGGTGTAAAATGTATCCGCATCCTTGCGGTGGCCCGAAAAGCCGCCTGCAGAGCCAATGCCAGGCAGTTTCACATCACGAATGAGTTTCCCTTCATAATCGAAGCACTTCACCTCCGTCTTCGCATCGCGCAGATACTCGCAGAACATCTGGCCACCGACCGTGCTAACGCCTTCCAGCAAAACCTTTGGCACCTCAGGCACCACGATGCGCCAGTTGCCACGCTGCGGCTTACTCGTGTCGATGGCGATGACCTGGAAGCATGGCGCGTTCAGATCCGTGCGAAAGTAGAAAACGGGGCCGTCGTTGTCGATGAAGGAATAGCGCGCATCGTTCTCGTTCAGCAATTCCACCACCGGCCCATCACCGGCGATTTTCTTGTAAAACACCCGGTTCTTCGGCTCCGTGCCCAGCCACACAGAGATGATGAGATACTCGCCATCCTCCGTCACGCCGCCGCCAAAACCCCACTTCGGCTCGTCTTTGCGATCGTAGATCAGCGTGTCGTCACTCTGCGCGGTGCCCAGCTTGTGGAAGTAGAGTTTATGAAACTCATTCTTCGCCGTCAGAGCCGCGCCGGGTTTCGGTTCATCATAACGCGAGTAGAAAAAGCCGCTGCCGTCCTTCTGCCACGACACGCCGCTGAACTTCACCCACTTCACGAGATCGTCCAAATCGCGGCCCGAGGCGATGTCACGCACGCGGATCGTCGTTCAGTCGCTCCCCGCTTCCGAAATACCATAGGCGATGAGTTTGCCATCCTCGCTCGGCTCATAGTCAGACAGCGAAGTGGTGCCGTCCTGCGACATCGCATTCGGATCGAGCAGTGTCTTGCCCTCGCCCTCCAGCGACTCCGTCGTCATCAGCACCGCCTGATTCTGCAATCCCGAGTTGTGCGAGTAGAACCAGCGCCCACCCCGTTCAAACGGCTGCCCCACGCGCTCGTAGTTCCACAGCTCCTTCAGCCGCTGCCGAATCGCTTCGCGCCTCGGCAGTTTTTCCAAATACCCGAACGTCACTGCATTCTGCGCCTTCACCCACGCCTTCGTCTCCTCCGAGTTGTCATCCTCCAGCCAGCGATACGGATCGGCGATCTTCACGCCGTGCAGCGTGTCCACCACGTCCTCTTTGCGGGTTTGGGGATAGGTCAAAACATCGGCGGCAAGGTGGTTGGCAGTCATGATGAGCAAAAATGCGGAGCGCATGCTTTATCCTGCGCGGCGGGCAGGTATTTGCAATGCTTCAGGCCTTCGGTGAAGACATGGCGGCCCGCTCTTCCAGCCGGGCCTGATCGTTGAACCGTAGCAACTTCGCAGTGGCCCTGCCCATCACCGTCAGTCCAACAATCTGCAGGCCGCGAATCTGAAAATGCTCGTGCCATTTGTCACGCCTCGGGTGAAACAGCGGCACCACCCGCTTGCGGGAGTCTAGAGCTGCAACGTCTGCTCCTTTGTGCCGGTTACAAAAGGCACAGCAGAAAGCAAGGTTGCTAGCAGTCGTCTTGCCACCGTGTTTTTCGCTGATGATGTGATCCACCTCGCAACCCCAGAATGTGTCGTCCTCGTGAATCAAGCAATACTCACATCGCCGTTAAGCGCGGGCTGCAATTTTGCGCCGGAGCGCGGTGGCAATGTACGACTCACTCACGACTTAGGAGCTGGCGCGCGCGAGCTTTGGCAAGGCGCATCAAATGCTCGAGCTGCATGTATTCGTTCAACTCACGTTTCTCCTCGGCCAGCAGCCCCGTGGTTTTCTCCTTTGCAATCAAGGCCGCAACTCTCTTTCGAGCCTTGGCAGAAGGTTTTAAAGAAGCCACATCTGCGCTGGTGCTTCCACTAGCCACGAATTCGATGATTTCTTGGTGCGCCTTGGTCATGACGACATGCTAACCACCATTCGCCAATTTCCAATTCTCATTTTGCAATTTCACCCTGCCCCGCCACGCTCCAGCACATCCCATTCACCACCATGCCCATCAGCCCTGACCAATACGAAAAGCTCGGTTCCTTCTACCTTGGCCGTGAATACGATCTCGGCACCAAGCAGATCAAAGACGACCT
>JAYVIO010000218.1:0-34122 GCA_043770175.1 Verrucomicrobiales bacterium
TTGACGGATCTTCAAAGCCAAGCAGCCAGTGGCGATGCCAAATCACAAATCGCGCTCGCGATTCGTCTGCGCGATGGCAAAGGCATCACCAAAAACGACACGGGAGCCATGCAATGGGCGCACAAGGCTGCCGATGCGGGGAACGCCGAGGCGCAGGACTTCGTTGGCTTTGCTTATCTCCGTGGTGCCGTGGTGAAGCGCAATCCAGAGGTCGCCTTCGCCTATTTCAAAGCAGCGGCGGATGAATCTTCGCAGGCGGCTTTCAATCTCGGCCAGTGCTACTTCGGAGCGCAAGGCACCGAGCAAGATTGCCCGAAGGCGCTCGAATGGTGGAAGAAGGCCGCGAAGATGGGCAACGGTCGAGCCGCAGCGAATGCGGCGATGGCTTATCGCTCCGGCGAAGGCGTCGAGCCTAATGCAGCTCTAGCTCGCCAACTTGCTGAACGTGCGGCTGAGTTGAACGATCCCTCGGGTCTCGTGTTGCTCGGTGAGATGCACTTTCAAGCCGGAGAACTCGATGCCGCGAAAGCCAACTGGACCAAAGCCTCCAAACTCTCTCCCACCACTGCCACAGGGCATCCAGCGCAGCCTTCCGGCAATGCTTCCGCTCAAGAAGCCGCCGACCTTTTGAAGCTCATCGATTACCGCAAGCGCAAGAGCGAGCCAGGCAAGTTCGCCTTCGTGCAAATGCCTCACATCCAGCAGGGCTACAACAACTGTGGCTCCACCGCCTGCGCCATCTTCGCTCGCTTTCATGGCAGCAAGATCGGCGGCTGGGATTTCAAGAAACTATGCCCATCGCCACTCGGCACCGGCACCGACTGGGGCCATCTGCTTGATGCCTCAAAAAAGATCGGACAGAACTGGAAGCTCATCACCTACACGCCCGATGACGAAGGCTTCATCAAAGCCACCGACATGCTGAAGAGCGAACTCGATGCCGGAAGGCCCGTGGTCGTGGACTTCAAATACATCGGTCCGCAATTCCCCAACGGCAGCGCCGGACACACGCTCAATGTCTGCGGCTACATCGCCAAAGACGACCTCTACATCCTCTGCAACCCCGCCGTCGCCACGCCCGGCATCCAACTCATCACCGCCGCGGATTTGAAGAACTACTGGCGCTCCGACCACTACGGCGAGCTGTCGAAAGGCGTGCTCTCGCGGCCAGCTTTTGTGATCGACCACCGTTGAAGACGATTCCTCGCCATGAAAATCATCATCCCCGCACTCATTGCCCTTCTCGGTGGCATCTCCGCCCAGCTCACCGCCGCCGACGCGCTCCAGCAAGGCTGGAACCCGGACACAACCTTTCCGGCTCTCTCGCCTGCCGATGCCATCAAGACCATCGAGGTGCCGAAGGGCTATCATCTCCAATGTGTGGCCAGCGAGCCGATGGTCGAGGAGCCGGTGTCCTTCGCGTTTGATCCGAATGGCGCGCTCTATGTCTGCGAGTGGCGCACTTACATGCAGGACGAGTTTGCCACGGATCAAATGAAGCCCGTCAGCCGTGTGGTGAAGCTGGTGGACACCGATGGCGACGGCATCATGGACAAGCGCACCGTCTTTATCGACGACGCGCTGTTGCCCCGCACGGTGTTGCCGCTGGGAGATCGCGTGATCGTCAGCTTCACCGGCGACGGCTCTTACTGGTCCTACTTTGACGATGACAAAGACGGCGTCTCCGACCGCAAGGAACTCATTTTCAAAAGCGGCCCCGACAACGGCAACATCGAGCATCAGCGTACCGGCATCCTGTGGAATCTCGACAACATCGTCGCCACCAACGATTGCCGCTTTCGTTACCGCGAAGATGGTACGTTGGAAGTCGTGCCCTACCCCGAAGGCCGCGTCAGCCAGTGGGGACTCGCACGCGATGACGATGGCCGCTTGTTCTGCACCCTTGCGGGCGGCGCGAATCCCGCGCACTCGTTTCAACTGCCCGCCGGGTATCCCATCCTGCGCCTGAATGAACACGGGCCGGACTACGGCAGGCCCTACGCCATCTGCAAAGTGTGGGACGACTCCTCCGGCGGCTACAACTTCGCTGAGCAGCACATCCTCAACAACTTTTCCTCCTGCTGCGGCCAGACAATCCTGCGCAGTCATCTGATGCCAGAGTTCTACGGCAACATGATCACCTGCGAGCCGGTGGGCCGCCTCATCCGCATGACGCGCTTCGATTGGAAAGACGGCCTCGGCACCGCACACAACGTCTATCCGCAGAGCGAGTTCATCCGCAGCACCCACGCCTATTTTCGCCCCGTGTGGAGCGAAACCGGCCCTGATGGCTGCCTCTACATCGCCGACATGTATCGCGGCATCATTCAGGAGAAGGAATGGTTCCCGACCGAAGGTGACAACAAGGAATGGGTCGCCCGTTATCATCGCGTCAAAAAATGGGGAATGACCAAAATCGTGCGTCATGGCCGCATCTACCGCCTTGTGCCCGATGGCAAAAAGCCCGGTCCGCAGCCGCGCATGCTCGATGAAACGCCCGCGCAACTCGCCGCCCACCTCGCGCATTCGAATGGCTGGTGGCGCGACACCGCGCAGATGCTGCTCGTGACCAAGCGCGATGCCAGCATCGCCCCCGACCTCATCGCGATAGCTAGCGATCACAGCGACACGAACGCCCGCATTCACGCCCTCTGGACACTCGATGGCCTCAAGTCGCTGCCCAAAGATGTGCTGCTCGCGAATCTCAAGCACCGCCACCCACGCATCCGCCGCGCCGCCGTGCAGATCAGCGAGAGTCTGCTCGCCACACACGATGCTGACATCGCAGCCGCACTCGCCACGCTGACCACCGACGCCGATTCGCAAGTGCTCGCGCAGGTCTATCTCGCTCATCGCAGCATCAAAGCATCGATACCCGCTGCCATCACCGCCCAAGCCCCCACGCAGCCACTCATTGCCGCCCTCATTGATAAAGACAAAGCCATCGCCTCACGCGCCGAACTCGGCACCTCCGCCAAACAAGGCCAGCAAATCTACCAAACCCTCTGCACCGCCTGCCACGGCCCCGATGGCCAGGGCATGAAGCTGGCCGACAAACTCCTCGCCCCCGCCATCGCCCGATCACCCTGGTTCAAAAATAACGGCGATATCCCCACCCTCGCCCGCATCCTCCTGCACGGCCAGACCGGCCCCATCGAAGGCATCACCTATGGCGAAGGACTGATGCTCCCGCTCGCCCAAGTCTATAACAACGACCAAATCGCTAGCGTGCTCAACTACATCGGCGAACGCTGGCACAAATGGAAACAATCCGTCCCCTCAGAAGCCATCGCCCGCGTGCGCAAAGAGACCGCCGACCGCAGAACGCCGTGGACGCACACAGAGTTAAAAGCGTTTGGCAAACCATGAACCGCATTCTCACACTCATCGCTCGCTCCGACGGCCCAATCGCATGAAACACACCACCTCCGCGCTGCTGCTTTTGGCCGCCGTATTGATCCCCAGCTTCGCCAATGCACAGCAAAGATCCGCGTCCGCTGGCCGCTATCAAAGCTGGTTGCGCTCGGCTCCGCTCACAATTCTCACAACCCCGGACGGCGCGAATCTACCAGCGACGGCTTCGGTCGAGCAGTTCCCGTTGCTGGTGCGGCTGCACAAGGACTGGTTCGATTTTTCAAAGGCGAAGCCGCGTGGCGAGGATGTGCGTTTCTCTACGAGCGTGGGCGAACCTCTGGCGTATGAAATCGAGGAATGGAATGCCATGAACGGCACGGCGAGCATCTGGGTGCGCATCCCGCGCATCGAAGGGAATGCGCGGCAGACGATTCGCATGTTTTGGGGCAAGGCAGATGCAGTGAACGAGTCGGATGCGAAGGGCGTGTTCAATGAATCAAACGGCTACCTGAGCGTGTGGCATTTGGGCGATGTGGTGCAGGATGAAACGGGCACGCTGGAGTCGGTGGACACGGGCACGACAGCGACGGCTGGTGTCGTGGGGAAGGCGCGGCATTTCGCGGGGAAGCAGGGCATTTTTGGCGGTGACAAAATCACGGGCTATCCGGTGGCGGACGCGGCGCACACGACAGAGACGTGGTTACGTGCGGAGCAGCCGAATGGGACGTTCATCGGCTGGGGCAATGAGGGCGGTGGACGCGGGAGCAAGGTGAGGATGCAGTTTCGCAGCCCGCCGCATATCAATGTGGACAGCGATTTTTCCAATGTGGCGGGGAAGAGTCCGCTGCCGGTGGGCGAGTGGATTCACGTCGCGCATACATTCGGCGACGGGCCACGACGCATCTATATCAACGGCAAGGTGGATGGCGAAGCGACGACGATGCTCGACATCAAAAGCCCTGCACGCTTGTGGCTCGGCGGCTGGTATAACAACTACGATTTCGTCGGCGACCTCGATGAGGTGCGCATCTCGAAAGTGGCGCGCTCGGCGGAGTGGGTGCGGCTGGAATTTGAAAATCAGAAACCGCTGCAAACGCTCGTGGGGCCATTGATGCAGGCGGGTGCATCGTTCGCGGTGACGCCCGCACAGGCGATGGTGCCGGAGGGCAAAAGCGCGACTTTCACCGCGCAGGCGGGCGGCGCTCAGAAGGTCTATTGGACTCTGAAAAGCGCCGAGCAGGAAACGCTGGTCGCGGTGGATCGTTTTACGTTCACCTTCGATGCGGGCCGCGTGACGGGGGACAAGGCGCTGATGCTGCAATGCAAGGCGGTCTATCCCACCGGGGTGCAAACGAAAGACATTAGGATTTCGATCAAGGAGATGATTCCCGATCCGGTTTTTACAATCACAGCGCCAGCGGCATGGGACGGGCGTGCGACGATCAACATCGTGCCGCTGGTGACAAACCTCGAAGCCATGCGGGCCGGTAGTGCGGGGAATTTGAAGGCGGAGTGGAGCGCGGGACCGCTGGCAGTGATCAAGGAAATCGCGCCAGGCAAACTCACCCTCAAGCGTGCGCAAAACAGCGGGAAGCTTACGGTGACAGCGACGATCAGCAACGGCGGCAAGCCCGTCACGCAGAGTGTGGACATTGCGGTGACGGAGCCGAAGAGCGATGCATGGGTCATACGCACGCCGACGAAGGATGAGAAACCGGAGGACGGTCAGTTTTACGCACGCGACGACAAGGGCGAAGGCACGCTCTACTACAACGGCACGCTGACCGAAGCAGCCGATTCGGTGTTTCTCAAAGTCTATGCCGATGAGAAACCTTACAAGCTGGAGACCGCCAAGCCAGGTGCGGACAAGTCGTATGCGCTCGCGGTGAAGCTCAGGCCGGGACTCATCAAATACAAAGTGGAGTTCGGCAAGAAGGCCGGTGGTAAGGACACAGTGCTTCAAACGGTGAACAACATCGTCTGCGGTGACGCCTACTTGATCGAAGGCCAGTCCAACGCGCTGGCGACGGACACGCGTGAGCAATCCCCGCCGGAAACTAATGAGTGGATTCGCAGCTATGGAAGCTCGCCAGCCAACCTCAATGACGCGCCTGGAAACCTATGGTGCAACCCGGTCTGGAAGGCGCGAAATGGCGAAAAGGCGGAGCTGGGTTGGTGGGGCATGGAATTGGCGAAGCGGTTGCTCGAAAGCCAGCAGGTTCCCATTTTCATCATCAACGCCGCCGTCGGTGGAACGCGCATTGACCAGCACCAGCGCAGCGCTGCCGACCCAATCGACGTCACCACCATTTACGGACGCATGCTCTGGCGTGTGCAACAGGCAAAGCTGACTCACGGCATTCGCGCCATCCTCTGGCATCAAGGCGAGAGCGACCAAGGCTCGGAGGGGCCGACTGGTGGCTACGGGTGGGAGACCTATCAGCAATTGTTCGTGGAAATGTCCGCCGCCTGGAAACAGGATTTCCCGAACGTGCAGCACTATTACACTTTCCAGATCTGGCCGAACTCGTGCAGCATGGGCGGCAATCTAGGTTCCGGCGACAAGCTGCGCGAGAAGCAGCGCACGCTGCCGCAGCTCTTTTCCCACATGAGTATTATGTCCACGCTCGGCGTGCGGCCGCCCGGCGGCTGTCATTTCCCGCTAGTTGGCTGGGCGGAGTTTGCGCGTCTGATTCAGCCGCTGATCGAGCGTGACAACTATGGCAAAGTGCCCGCCGCTTCCATCACCCCGCCCAATCTCCGGCGTGCGTTTTATGCCGGCGGCACGAATGACACGATCACTCTGGAGTTTGATCAGCCCGTGCTCTGGGGCGATGCACTCGCGGATCAGTTTTATCTCGATGGGGAAAAGGACAAAGTCGCCTCGGGCCGCGTCGCTGGAAATGTGCTCACGCTGAAACTAAGGTCCGCGTCCACAGCGCAAACGATCACCTATCTCAAAGAAACCGACTGGAGTCAGGACACCCTGCTCGAAGGCACGAACGGCCTCGCCGCGCTCACCTTCTGCGAAGTCCCACTTTTGTCCCAAAAACCAGCGCACCAAGGCTCAACAACGCCACCGCTCAATTAGGTAACACTCGTCTCATCATGCAAACCAATAACATCACCCTCATCGCGCTCATCTCCTGGAGTATCGCCTCCGACCTACACGCGGCACCGCCCGTCCAAGTCTTCATCCTCGCCGGTCAGTCGAACATGGAAGGTCATGCGAAGATCGAGACCTTTGATTACATCGGTGATGATCCTGCCACCGCGCCGCTTTTGAAAATGATGCACGGCGACGATGGCCAGCCGCGCGTTTGCGATCACACCTGGATCTCCTACTTCACCGGCAAATACGACGGCAGCGCGAATGGCGAAGGCAGCGGGAAGCTCACGGCTGGTTTTGGTGCACGAGACGATGCGACGAAGTCGAATGGCAAGATTGGCCCGGAGTTCACCTTCGGCCTCACGATGGGCGCTGCGCTGAAGGAGCCGGTGCTCATCATCAAGACCGCATGGGGCGGCAGAAGCCTGCACACGGAGTTTCGTCCGCCAAGCGCGGGGCCGTATGAACTCAATGACTACCAGCGCAAGCTCTACTACGGCCCGCCCGGTCATGGCGTGCCCAAGGACATGAACCAGTGGCTCGCGGAGAAGAAGCAAGAAACGGGACGCTTCTACCGCTTCATGGTCGAGCATGTGAAACGCGTGCTCGCTGATCCAAGGCGCGTCTGCCCGGGATATGACGCGAAGGATGGCTATGAGATCGCGGGCTTCGTGTGGCTCCAGGGCTTCAACGACATGGTGGACGGCCACACCTATCCTGATCGCGGCAAGCCGAATCGCTTTGCTGCCTACAGCGATCTGCTTGCACACTTCATTCGCGATGTGCGCAAGGATTTCGGCGCACCCAAGATGCCGTTTGTCATCGGCGTGATGGGAGTCGGCGGTTTGAAGGCGAATCCTGACACTGTCGCTTTCCGCGAGGCGATGACCGCGCCAGCACTGCTGCCGGAGTTCAAAGGCAACGTCTTCGCCGTTCCCACCGCGCCGTTCTGGTCGGAGGAGCTGGCTGCCATCGACGACAAACGTGCCCAAGTCCGCCAGATGGGCCATTTCCTCAACTCCAAGCACAAAGACCACGCGAATGCCGATGGCAAAATGACCGAAGAGCAGAAGCGCGAGCATGTGAAGCAGTTCGAGGCGAAGCTCATCTCACCTGCCGAGGAGGCCCTGTGGAAACGCGGAGCCTCCAACGCCGGCTACCACTACCTCGGCTGCGCGAAGACTTTCGCGCTAATGGGGAAGGCGTTTGCCGATGTCTTGTTGAAGCATCGCGACGCAAACTGATCCTTTGTCCGAACATGCACATTTACCCGCACTTCATTGCCTCCTTTCTGAGTCTGGCCGCGCCGTTGCTCGCTGAGCCGGTATTGACTGGCGGATTGGCAGGCCAGATTCTAATCGAAGAACTGAACTGCGTGGCCTGTCATGAGGCGGAATCTCTCAAACAAAGCTCCAAAAGGGCCCCACGGCTCGCGGAGGTCGGCTCACGGCTGAATCCGGCCTTCATCGAAACTTTCATCCGCGATCCACACGGCACGAAAAAAGGCACCACGATGCCCGATGTGCTCGCAAAGCTCCCCGAGGCCGAAAAAGCCTCCACGGCGGCTGAATTGACGCATTTCCTGCTCTCGCTGCAAAAGCCGGATTTTGCTCCGCAGGCTCCCGATCACGTCGCGGCGGCTGCCGGGCACAAACTGTTCCATTCTCGCGGCTGCGCGGCCTGCCATGCGCCGCGTGATGAATCCGCGAATGAACTGGCGATGGCGAATTCCGTGCCGCTCGGCCCGCTGGAGGCCAAATACAGCCACGCAAGCCTCGTGAAGTTTTTGCGCGATCCGCATGCCGTGCGTCCCAGCGGTCGGATGCCCAACATGCAGCTCCAGGGCCGTGACGCGGAGCGCATCGGCCACTTTTTGATGCAAAAGACACGCGTGCCGGGTGGCTTGCGCTTCACGCTGTATCGCGGGCAGGTGTGGGAAGGGCTGGAGGGTGAAAACGTCACCGCTGAACGTGGCGGACAGGTAGCGGACTTTGCTTTGAGCAGTCTCGGCAAGGTGGAGCAGCACACAGCGATTCGTTATGAAGGCTGGCTGAATGTGAAAGCAAAGGGAACTCACAAGTTTTTCCTCAAGATGAATGGCGGCTCGCTCATGGTGGATGGCAAGATGCTCGTGCAAGAGGCTCCCAGCGACCGTCGAGACGTGAAGGACTTCACGGCGACGCTGGAACTTGAAGCGGGGCCGCACGCCATCGAACTCATCTATTTTCACACCGGGCGGAAGCCTGAACTCACCTTTGAAATGGAAGCGCCGCAGTTCCCGCGCGGGCAGATTCCCACGGCGATGCTCTCGGTTTCCAAAGAGCAGCTCGCTGAGTTTGCATCAACGAAAGTGAATGCGGCACTTGCTGTGAGAGGTCGTGAGCAGTTTGGCAAACTCGGATGCGCGAACTGCCATGATGATTTGAAACTGCCCCGCCTTTCCGCACCCGCTTTTGCCACGCTCGATGCCACTCGCGGTTGTCTGGCCGATTCCACAGGCCCGCGTTTCGGCTTGAGTGCGGCGCAGCGCGAACTCATCACCCAGTCACTGCCCACCGTGCTGAATCCGCAGCTCGATGACACGCAGCAGATTCACAAAACGCTCGCGTCGCTCAACTGCATCGCCTGCCACGAGCGCGGTGGCCTCGGCGGTCCTGCGACGGAGCGGCGAGCGCTGTTCACCGGCACGCAGCCCTCTCTCGGCGATCAGGGGCGCATCCCGCCGCCGCTTTCACATGTCGGGGCGAAACTCACACCGGAATGGCTCGCCGCCGTGATGCTGCACGGGCAGCGGCAGCGCGATTACATGGACGCGTCGATGCCGCAGTTCGGCGAGGCGCAGGTGGGGCACTTGGCGGAACTGTTTGGCCGTGTGGACAAGCTTGAAGACGCCGTGTTGCCAAAGGTGACGCAGCTTCAGGAATCCAAAGCGGCAGGCTACGAGATGGTCGGCGCCACCGGACTCGGCTGCATCATTTGTCATGAGTTCAACGGTCAGAAAGCAGGCGAGATCAGCGCGCTCGACCTCGCCCGCACGACGGAGCGTCTGCAAAAAAACTGGTTCACGCTCTTCATGCGTCAGCCCTCGCGCTTTCATCCCACCGTCATCATGCCGGGCTTCTGGCCCGATGGGAAATCCCTGCGCCCCAGCATCCTCGCGGGCGATTCCGCACAGCAGATCGAGGCGATTTGGAATTACCTCGCCGATGGCGAACGCGCGAAGAAGCCCGCCGGACTCTCGCGCCAGTCCTCCGAGCTGCGCGTCGGCGATGTGGCGGAGATTTGCCGTGGGCGGGGCCCTGCAGGTTATCGTGGCATCGGCGTCGGCTATCCCGAGCAAGTGAATCTCGCCTTCGACTCCGGTGAAATGTCGCTGCGCATGTTGTGGCGCGGCGAGTTTGCTAATGTGGACAACGGCTCCTTCAATCGGCGCGGTGACGAGGCGATTTCATTTCCGCCCGGCATTCCGTTTCATCGGTTGAAGTCGCTGGATGAGAATTGGCCCTCCAAGGGCAAGACGAACCACGCCTTTCCGCAAGATCACGGCTACGAGTTTCGCGGCTACGTGCTCGATGCGAAGCGACGCCCGACGTTTCGCTATCAATTCGGTGAGATTGCCGTGGAGGAGTTTTTCGAGGACATGCGCGGCGAAAACGGACGCGGCTTTTTCAAACGCACGCTGCGCCTCAACGCGCCCGCCGCGCAGTCGTCATTCCATTTCCGCGCCGCTGCGGGAAAGAGCGCCGTGAAGGTTTCGGAGCGCGAGTTTCGCATCGAGAAACTCACGCTCCGCCTCAGCGACGGACTCAGCGCCATGATTCGCGACGGTTCGCCTGCTGAGGTGCTCATCCCGCTCACTTTGCCGCAAGGCACCACCACACTCGTCCTCGACTACCAATGGTAACCACACGCCACATCGCTCTCGTCGCCCTGCTCTTCGCACCGCTGCTGTGCGGCGCGGAAGACCTCGGCGAAATGTGGGGCACCGCTGCCGAGGAGTCGAAGTATTATCCCATCACGAACATCCCCATCCCGCCCACCGTGCCGATGCGTCCCGGCGGTTTGGAATTTTTGCCGGATGGCCGCCTCGCGGTCGGCACGCGACGTGGAGACATCTACTTCGTTAAGGGCGCGCTCGATTCGCCGCCGCAGCCGCAGTTTCATTTGTTCGCCACCGGTCAGGATGAGATTTTTTCGCTCGCGTGGCGTGATAACGCGATGCTGGCGACGACGTTTGGCGAGGTCACACGCATCGCCGACACCGATGGCGACGAGGTGGCCGACCGCTACGACACGCTCACCAGCAACTGGGGTTACGCCGAGGGCCATGAGTTCGCCTTTGCCTCAAAGCCCGACGCCGAGGGCAATCTCTGGGTCACGCTCGGACTCAGCGGCTCGTATGAATCGCACAATCTCTTTCGCGGCTGGGCGGTGAAGGTCACGCCTGCGGGCAAGATGATCCCCGTTTGCAGCGGTCTGCGCAGCCCCGGCGGCGCAGGCGCGAACGCACAGGGCGCGATGTTTGCCATCGAGAGCCAGGGACCGTGGAACGGCTGCTGTTCGCTCAAGCATCTCAAAGAAGGCGCGTTTCTCGGCCATCCCGCGAGCTACAACTGGTATCCCTTCGCGCCGAACGTCAAAGCGCCCGCGCAGAAGCCAAACAGCGACTCCCGCATGGCCAACGAGAAGCGCCGTGTGCCGGAACTCGTGCCGCCTGCCGTGCGCTTTCCGTATATCAAAATGGGCCGCAGCATCTCCGGCTTCCGCCTCGCGCAGACGGGTGGAAAATTTGGCCCCTTCGACGGCCAGATCTTCCTCGGCGATTACAGCCTCAGCATCATCATGCGGGCCACAACGGAGCAGGTGAACGGCGTGTGGCAGGGCGCGTGTTATCCCTTCCGCGAAGGACTCGCCACCGGCATCATGAATGTCGAGTTCTCACCACGCGGCCAGCTCATCGCTGCTGGCTTCACCACGAGCCGCCAGTGGCCCGTGCGCGGCACCGAACCGTTTGCGCTACAGCGACTCGATTGGACCGGACTCACACCTTTCGAGGTAAAGGAAATCAACATTCGCAAAGAAGGCTTCGTCATCACCTTCACCAAGCCGTTGAATGCCGCCATCGCGTCCAAGATCGAAAACTACGCGCTCACCACTTACACGCACATTTACCACGGTGCCTATGGCAGCCCCGAAGTGGATCACACCGAGCCACGCATCCTCAGCGCCACGCCCGCCGCCGATGGTCTCAGCGTGATGCTGCGCCTGGAGAAGATCACCGAGGACCACATCCACGATTTCGACTTCAGCAAAATCACCTCGCAGCAAAACGAACCGCTGCTGCACCGGAAGGCCTACTACACGGTGAATGAAATCCCTCACGACTGATCCCATGCTTCGCTTCTTTTTCGCACTCGTCTTTTGCACTCATGCGCTCGCGCATCCCGTTCCCGAAAGCACGCAATGGCTCACCTATCCTGGTGGCGACGGCCCCGGCAAAGGCAGGCACATCGTGCTCATCGCCGCCGAACAGGAATACCGCAGCGAGCAATCCATGCCGATGATGGCAAAGATCCTGAGCACGCATCACGGCTTCGATTGCACCGTGCTCTTTGGCGTGAATGACAAGGGCGAGGTCGATCCCACGATGCCGGTGTATCCTGAGAAGGGCAAAGAGAGCGAGTTCAAGCAGCACCACATTCCCGGACTCGAACACCTCGCGTCCGCAGACCTCGTTATCTTCTTCACGCGTCTGCTGACCTTGCCGATGAACGAGCGCGAACTCATCGTGAAGTATATCGACTCGGGAAAGCCCTTCATCGCCCTGCGCACGGCCAATCACGGCTTCCACGCGCCGCTGCCCTACAAGATCAACGGCAAGCAAGTCAACTGGGGCACCGAAGTGCTCGGTGGTGCCTTCATGGGCCATCATGGTCGCTGGCACGCCGACTCCACACGCGGCATGATCGTCGAGGAGCAGAAGCAACATCCCATCCTCAGCGGCGTGAGCGACATCTGGGGAAACTCAGATGTCTATCGCACCTACAAGGAGGGCACCAGCCTGCCCGCCGGCTGCACCGCGCTCGTCTGGGGCCAGCCGCTCATGGGCCGCAAGCACGATGATCCGCCGAACACCAAATTGGAGCCGCTGCCCGTCGCCTGGATCAAAACATGGCAGACCAGCAGCGGCCAAAGCGCGCGTGTATTTCATTCCACCATGGGCAGCGGCCACGATCTCCAAAGCGCGGGCCTGCGACGCCTCATCATCAATGCTGCCTACTGGGGCATGAACATGGAGGCCGCCATCAATCCCACACGCAGCGTGGACATCGTCGGCAGCTACGAACCGCTGGAGAGCGGCTTCAACTACGCCAAACTCGGCGTGAAGCCCAAACCTGTCTCCGCTTATAAATGATCCCCCTGCAAAACGATTCGCACTCATTCCCCATCATGAAACTCATCCTCCTCTCGCTACTCGCTATCGCACTGCCAGCTGCTGCCAAGCCCCTGCAAGTCTTCATCCTCGCGGGCCAGTCCAACATGCAAGGCCACGCCAAGATCAGCACCTTCGAGCACATCGGCATGGACGCGGCGACGAAGCCGATGCTGGATGAGATGCTCGGTGCCGATGGAAAACCAAAAGTCTGCGAACGTGTGTGGATCTCATCCATCGGCTGCGCGAAGGACGATACGACTGAGCAGACGGGGAAGCTCACGGCGGGCTTCGGTGCAACAGCGGAGAAGATCGGACCCGAGTTCACCTTTGGTCTCTACATGCAGAAGTTCACCGACGCGCCCATCTTGCTCATCAAAACCTCATGGGGCGGCAAGAGCCTGAACACTGATTTTCGGCCACCAAGCGCCGGGCCGTATGTCTTCAATGAGACGCAGCTCGCGCAGTTTCAAAAGCAGGGCAAAGACGTCGCTGCGATCAAGGCGACGAAGGAAAAAGAGACCGGCGCTTACTATCGGCTCATGATCGAGCATGTGAAGAAAGTGCTCGGCGACCTCAAACGCGTGGTGCCGAGCTACGATGCGGCGCAGGGCTACGAACTCGCCGGTTTCGCCTGGTTCCAAGGTTGGAACGACCTCGTGGACAGCGGAACCTATCCGAACCGCGACAAGCCCGGCGGCTACGATGCCTACAGCACCGCGATGGCGCACTTCATCCGCGAAGTACGCAAGGATTTGCACACGCCAAAAATGCCCTTCGTCATCGGCGTGCTCGGTGTCGGCGGTCCCACCGCGCTGTATGGTCCCGACCAGCAACGCTACAAAAGCACACACGACAACTTCCGCGCTGCGATGGCCGCACCCGCGCAGTTGCCCGAGTTCAAGGGTAACGTCGCGACCGTCCTGGCTGAAAAATATTGGGATCGTGAACTGACCCTCGCGAAGGCAAAGGACAATGAAATCAAAGAGAAGGTCAAAAAGCTCGCGAAGGAGGGCAAAATGAAGCCTGCGGAGGAAAAGGCGCTCGTGGAGAAAATGCGAGCTGAAGGCTTGAATGAGCGTGAGCGCCTGATCTTGGAGAAAGGCATCTCCAATCTCGAGTTCCACTACCTCGGCTCCGCGAAGATCCTCGGCGGCGTCGGCAAAGGCTTGGCCGAGGCGATGGCGGAACTCAAACAACTCAAAAGATAGTCTCTATGAAATCGACCCTGCTCCTTATCATTCTTCTCGCCTCACACGTTACAGTTCACGCCGCAGGCAACGGCAAGTCGGTGGCAATGCCTGATTTCACCCGAGGCGATGCCATTCCCGAAAGAGCCAAGCACGACTGGAACCTCGGTGCCATCGGCGCACGAGGCTGGATGTTTTGCGATAAGCTGGTGACGAGTGATGCGCGGCAGATCGCCATCACGAAGATCGACAAAGGCTCGCCTGCGGATGGTATCCTCAGCGTGGGTGATGTTTTGCTTGGAGTAGGCGGCAAAGTGTTTTCATACGACCCACGCACTGAACTGGGCAAAGCGCTCACCGCTGCCGAATCCGAGGCAGGTGGTGGCAAGTTAACTCTCACTCGCTGGCGCACGGGCAAGACCGAGGAGGTCGAGGTGAAGCTTCCAGTGCTGGGCAGTTACTCGTCCACCGCACCGTTCGATTGTCCGAAGTCGAAACGCATTCTCGAACAAGGCTGCAAGGCAATCGCAGCACGCATGAATGCTGCGGGTTATGGCAATCAGGACCCCATCCCGCGTTCGCTGAATGCGCTGGCTTTGCTGGCGAGCGGTGACGCGGCCTACCTGCCGCTGATCAAACAGGAAGCGGAATGGGCGGCCTCTTATTCAGCCGACAGCATGCAGACGTGGCACTACGGCTACGTGATGATGTTCCTCGGTGAATATGTGAGCGCCACGGGCGATCAGTCGGTCATGCCGGGCCTGAAACGACTCGCGCTTGAGGCCGCAAACGGTCAGAGCGCCGTCGGTTCGTGGGGACATGGATTTGCAAAGCCCGATGGCCGACTCGGCGGCTACGGCATGATGAACTCGCCTGGCGTGCCGCTGACGATCTCGCTGGTGCTGGCTCATGAGGCGGGCGTGAAAGATCCTGCGATTGACCTCGCCATCGAGCGCAGCGCACGATTGCTGCGCTTCTACATCGGCAAAGGAGCCATTCCGTATGGCGATCATCATCCGTGGATCGAGAACCACGATGACAATGGCAAGTGCGGCATGGTTTCCGTGTTGTTCAGCCTGCTCGGTGAGTCCAAAGGCGCGGAGTTCTTCTCGCGCATGAGCCTCGCATCCTACGGCCCCGAGCGAGACACAGGACACACGGGCAACTTCTTCAACATGCTGTGGGCCATGCCCGGCGTGGTTCACTCCGGCCCTCAGGCCACCGGCGCGTGGATGCAGGAGTTTGGTGCGTGGTATTACGACCTCGCCCGGCGCTGGGATGGCAGCTATCCTCATCAAGGCCCGCCTGAAAATGGCAACGACAGCTACGCAGGCTGGGACTGCACAGGTGCTTACTTGCTGGCCTATGCCATGCCGCTAAAGAAGATCTTTCTCACTGGCAAAAAGTCCGACGCAGTGCCGCAACTCGATGCCGCCGCCGCCCGAGCCATCGTTTCCGACGGTCGTGGATGGAACAACAAAGACCGCAACAGCTTCTACGACGCGCTGAGTGATGAGCAACTGCTCGAACGCCTGCGCAACTGGTCGCCCATCGTGCGCGAACGCGCTGCGATGGCGCTGGGTCGTCGCAAGAGTGCTCCCGTCGCCACTTTGATCGAAATGCTCGACGCTCCGAGCCTCGATGCACGCTACGGTGCCTGCCAGGGCCTGATTTTCCTTCGCGGTCGTGCAGCACCTGCGGTGGATGCGCTGCGGAAGACCTTGGGCCACGAAGATCTCTGGCTGCGCATCAAGGCCGCCGAGGCGCTCGCGACCATCGGTGCACCTGCTACGAAAGCCGTGCCGCAACTGCTCGAACTGCTGGCGCAGGTGGACACGAAAAACGACCCTCGCAGCATGCAGCAGCGCTACCTCTCCTTTGCGTTGTTTGATCGCGATGGAATGCTCAGCCGCTCACTTGCTGGCGTGGATCGCCCTGCGCTCTACAAGGCCGTGCAAGCCGGGTTGAAGAATCAAGATGGTCGCGCTCGCGGCAGCATCGGCTCGGTTTATCGCCAGCTCTCATTCGAAGAGATTCAGCCGCTGCTGCCCGCCATCCACGAAGCGATTGTCCAGCCTGCACCCAGCGGCGAGATGTTTGCCGACGGCATTCGTGTGGAAGGCCTGCGTCTCCTTGCCCAGCATCACATCGAGGAAGGTATCCGCGCGCTCGTGACATACGCGCGTGATCAAAATCCGTGGTCGAGTCAAAACCGGACGCCGGAACTAATGAAGATCCTGCTCAACTACGGAGCACAAGCGAAAGCGGTGATCCCTGATCTGGAGAAACTCGCCCACTACTTCGAGAAAGAAGAGAAGGACTTCCCCAAAAACCTCGGTCTCCAAAAAGCCAACTCCGTCCGCGACACCATCAAAGCCATCGAATCGAGCACAGACACACCAACGCTCATCAAGCTCCCGTAGTATGAAACGCTTCCTTCTTACCAGCTGGTTCACTTTTGCGTGGGCCGCAGCCCTTCTTGCCGCGGATAAACTGGAACAGGGAAAAGACCGTATCGACACAACCGCCATCGGAAGCGGCTTATGCGTTCACAATCTTTTTCAGTCCAACATGGTCGTCCAACGGGACAAACCCGTTCCGATCTGGGGCTGGGCCACTCCCGGCGAAACCATCACTGTGACCTTTGGCGAGAAGACCCAGTCGGCCACTGCTGCTGCCGACAGGTCTTGGAAGGTCGAACTTCCCGCCATGCCCGCCAGTTCGGAACCACGCACGATCACGGTGCGAGGCAAGGCAGACACAATCGAACTCACCAACATCCTCGTCGGCGATGTCTGGTTGCTCGGCGGGCAGAGCAACATGGAGTTTGAACTCCACAAACTGGAAGAAGGCCCCCTGGAAATCATCTCCGCCAATTTCGATCAAATCCGTCTCTTTACCGTGCCCCAACAAAACGGCCCTGAGGCTAGGAAGGCATTCCCCCGCCAATACCAGTGGAATTCGTTTTTTGGACAACACTTCCGGCAGGGTTACTGGGATGTCTGCTCACCAGACACGGTGGCCGATATGTCTGGCATCGGTTATGTCTTCGGTCGGCGCATTCACATGGCCACGCGCGTTCCGATCGGCATCTTGGACGTTTCCAGGGGCGGAACTTCGCTCGTGACTTGGACTCCGATCGATGAGTTGAGGAAAATCGACACGCCGGAGGTGAAAAGCACGCTGGCGGAGTGGGACAAGAAGGTTGCCGAATTCGACCCCAAGAAGGATCTTGAGAATCGGATCAAGCAATACAACGACTGGTCCGCCAACATGAAAGCCCAAGGCAAGCCGATACCGGCCGACCGCAAGCCGCCATCCGATTTGCAGCCCGGGCCCGCGGCGGACATGAATCGACCGGGAAGTCTCTTCGCAGCCACTCTCACCACGATTGCCGGGCTTCCAGTCAAAGGAGCCATCTGGCATCAAGGCTACAACGAGGCTCTGATGCCGAATGGCCACAAACTGTATGCGCGGGTTTTCCCGGAAATGATCAAGGCGTGGCGCACCGCCTTCAATGATCCCGCCATGCCCTTCGGCATCATCACCCAGGAGACGCAGGAGCAACCCCAGACCCTTGAGAATTTCCTGCCGCCCATGGTGGATGAAGGAAATTACATCCGCGAAGTCCACTACCAGACCTTTCTCAACCTGCGAAAAGCGGGCGACAAGAACATCGGCTACGCCAGCAGTTTCGACCAGCACCGCGCATGGTATCATCCGCAAATCAAAGTCCCGGTGGGCGAGCGTATCGCCAAATGGGCCTTGGCGACGCAGTATGGGAAGTCGATTCGCTGGCTCCCACCACAGCTCAAGGAAGTCAAAACCGGCGACGGCAAGTTGTCTTTAAAGCTCGATACTTGGGCAAGTCCGTTCCACGACGGCCCGATTCAGGGATTCGCCATCGCCGGGAAGGATGGTCGTTTCCAACCGGCCAAAGCGCAATGGTTCGACAAGGATGCGGGCAAAGGTAATCCAAACTGGGAGCGCTCCACCATCGTGCTTTTCAGCGAGTTGGTTCCAGATCCGGTCTATTTCCGCTATGCGTGGGCCAGAAATCCGCTGGAGACCCTGAAGTCCAGTGATCTCTCGAACCTGCCCTTCGACACCCAGCGCAACGACACTTTCACGCTCGCCGACATGTATCAAATCTACACCGGCAAGAAACCCTCGACGCCGGGAGTCCTCCAGCGCGGCGAAACACGCGAACTCATCGAAACCCTGAAGGCGGAAGATTTGAAACGTCGCGTCGAAGAAGCCAGGAAACTCCTCAACGAAAAATGAAACAGCATGCGCAACAGGCAATAAGCGGCTGGAAATCCCCGCTCGCTCTTCTTGCTGCACTGCTGCTCGCTCCGTTGGCCGTCCTGAATGCAGGTGAAGAAGCGCCCATCGTCGGCGCGATCCGCTGGGACGGCTGGTATGGCGATGGCGGTGTGGTGAATGAGGTGGAGCATTCACTTGGGCAGCCCAAGTATCACTTTCGCCTGCCGTGGTTTGCTCAAATCGTGAGCGAAGGCAAAGTGAGCATCAATGGCGACTCGCAGGCCATCATGGAGCAGGAGATCGCGTATGCAGCGCAGGCGGGGCTGAACTACTGGGCCTTCGTGGACTACCTCGATGAAGCGCCGGGCATGAGTATCGGATTGAATCGCTACCTCGCCGCAAAGGACAAAAAAGGCATCCGCTACTGCCTCGTCGAAGAAGGCGCGCGACTCGATAAGGCGGGCGCCAAGGCGTGGAGCAGACTTGTGGAGCACTTCCGAAGCCCCGACTACCAAACCGTGCTCAATGGCCGCCCGCTACTGTGTTTGTTTGCGAAGACCATCAAGCTTGGCAAAGCCGAGTGGGACGATTTGAAGCGCCAAACCATCGCCGCAGGACTGAAGGCTCCATATCTCGTGCTCATGGGTTGGGAGGCTGAAAAGGATCGCGAGGCGCTGGGCTTCGATGCCATCTCCGAATATGCCTGCTCGGGCAAAGGCTACACGACTGATCCCGAAACTTACGCACGGCTCACGTCACATGATGTGGGTGAGCAGTTGTGGGGCAAATGGAAGCAGGAGCGCACCCCATGCATCACCTTCGCCACCGCCGGCTGGGACACACGCCCACGCCAGGAGCGCCCGCCATCGTGGTGCTCATGGGTCAAAGCGACACCCGATCCTACTCCGCCCACGCAGCAAAAGCCGCTCATCGACAGCACCACGGCTACTCCGGATGAACTCGCCGCTCACATTCGCGCAGCCATCGAATGGACGAAGTCCAACCGCGACCTCAATCCCGCCAACGCCATCATCATCTACGCCTGGAACGAGCACGACGAAGGCGGCTGGCTCCAGCCCACCCTCGGCACCGATGGCCTACCGAACGAAGATCGAATCAAAGCGCTGGGCAATCTTTTGCGAACCAAATGACATGAAAACCAAACTGCTCATCGTCCTATTACTTGCCCCGCTTGCCGCCCACTGTGCCGACACCGACCCGAAAACCCTCCGCGTCTTCATCTTGGCCGGCCAGTCGAACATGGTGGGCACGCATTCGAGGGTCGCGGACATCTCGGGCTTCCCGCCATTTGCGGATCTCGACCAGCCGCAGAAGGACGTGCTGTTTTCCTACAAGCTCGGCCGTGAGCAAATGCAGGCCTCGGATGGCTGGATCGCCATGCAGCCGACGGGCGATTATTTTGGGCCAGAGCTGAGCTTTGCGCGGCGAGTGTCTCAAAACATCGAAGCACCCATCGCCATCATCAAATGCGCCTCGGGTGGCACGACCTTGGGTGGCGATTGGGATCCCGATGAACCCAGTGGCTTCAAGCTCTACCCGCTGGCGCTCGAACATGTGCGCGCGTCGCTCGCGGAGTTGGATCGAAAGAAGATCGCCTACCGCATCGAAGGCTTCATGTGGCATCAGGGCGAGAACGATATGTTCGGCAAGGCCTTCAAACCGATCTACGCCCAGAACTTGAAGAACTTCATCGCCTGCTGGCGTCGCGATCTGAAGACTCCGAAGCTCAAGTTCTACATCGGCGAGCTTTGCACCAAGACCATCTGGGGCATGGACAATCGCGAGAACATGCTCGCCATCCGCACCGCGCAAAAAGCCGTCACCGCCGCTGATCCGCTCACGGAATACATTCCCACGTCGCATGACGCGGTGGAGATCGGCGGTGAGGCGGGTCTGCACTATCACTACGGCACGCTGGGCCAGCTCGAGCACGGCGTGAATTATGCTGATGCCTATCTGCGCACGATGGGCAACCAGCAAAGCACCGGCAGGCCGCTCAAAGCCTGGCCTTATGCCAAAGGCAGCCCGGTGAAGCTCTTCATCATCGCCGGGCATCGCAACATGGAGGGCGAGCGTGCCTTCAAACAAGAACTCGGCGCGATGGCTGCTGACAATCCGAAGATCGCTTTCAAATACAACCTCGGTGGCGGTTTCAAAACCTCGAACGGCTGGGAGCCACTCGGCCCCGCTGGCCCTTACGACACCTTCGGCCCCGAGTTGAGCTTTGCGAAGTCGCTGCAAGGCACAGAGAAAGGCAACATCGCCATCGCCAAGTTCACGCACAGCGGCACGCAGATAAATGACTGGACGCCCGAGGGCACGACCGCGAAAGACATGCACGTTTACCCGTCGTTCATCACCTTCATTCGCAGCGCGATCCAGGAACTGAAGGACAAAGGTCATGCCGTGGAACTCGCGGGTATCTTTTATCATGTCGGTGAGAATGAAATGGCCTTCGGCCCCTATCGCCGACAAGCCGCGAAGTGGCTGCAATCGACGGTTGCACAGAGCCGAGTGGAATTGGCGATGCCATCGCTGAAATGGCATGTCAGCCAGCAACCGCCGCCAGAAGAGAAGGGACTCAACGCCATCGACATCACCGCCGACCTCGCCGCTATAGCCACGGGTGATCCCGCCTTCATTCACGTCAATGCTTTCGACCTTCCGCCGCAGCGGGAAAAGCTTGTCCTCGATACCGCAGGCATTTTGAAGCTGGGCGAGTTGCTCGCCAAAGCCTACCTAGATCATCCATGACCGGACCCTGAGTATATGGCAAAAAGATGGAGGGCAAAAATGAATACAACATGCTTCCCATCTTTTGCCGCCCATCTTTTTGCCGAATGAAATGGTCCCTTCTACTCGCTGCTATCTTTGCCCTTCACGCCGCTGATGCATCGGCAAAGCCGCCGAACGTTCTCTTCATCGGCCTCGATGACCTCAACGACTGGATCGGCTGCTTCGGCGGACATCCGCAGACGAAGACGCCGAACATCGACAAGCTCGCCGCGAGTGGCGTGTTGTTTCGCAATGCCTACACGGCAGCGGCTTCGTGCAATCCTTCACGTACCGCGATCTTCAGCGGCTTGTTGCCACATCGTTCGGGGCTTTACTCGAATCGACAAAAGATGCGCGAGGTATTGCCGGATGCGGTGTTGTTGCCACGCTACTTCTCGCAAAACGGCTACTGGAGCGCGGGTTCGGGCAAGATGCTGCACTACATCATCGATCCACAGTCGTGGGACGACTACTTCCCGGAGAAGGCCAAGGACGATCCGTTTCCACGCACCTTCTATCCCAAGAAACGTCCCGTGAATCTGCCGCGTGCAGGCGAGTGGCAGTATGATGAAACCGATTGGGCCGCACTTGATGTGACTGATGAAGAGTTCGGCGGCGACTGGCTGGTGACGAAGTGGATTGGCGAGCAACTCCAACTCCAGCGCGACAAGCCTTTCTTCCTCGCCTGTGGACTGTATCGGCCACATGAGCCGTGGTTTGTGCCGAAGAAGTATTTCGAGCCGTTCCCGCTCGAAACAATCCAACTGCCACCTGGATACAAAGCAGACGACGTGAGCGATTTGCCGCCTGCGGGAGTAAAGATCGCGCGCAATCGCTACTTTGAGCACATTCAAAAAGAAGGCCAGTGGAAGCAGGGCATCCAGGCTTACCTCGCCTCGATTCATTTCGCGGATGCGATGGTCGGACGTGTGCTTGAGGCGCTGGAGAAGAGCCCGCAGCGTGACAACACCATCGTCGTGCTGTGGAGCGATCACGGCTGGCATCTCGGCGAAAAGGAGCACTGGCAGAAATTTACCGGCTGGCGCGTCTGTGACCGCGTGCCACTCATCATCCGCGTGCCAAAAGGCGTCACTGGCTTGCCTGAGGGCACACACGCAGGCTCCGTATGTGACCGAGTCGTGAGTCTTGTGGATCTGTTTCGAACTCTCACCGATTTGTGCGGACTGCCGGAGAAACCCGGCACCATGGGCCGCAGCCTCGTCCCCTTGTTGCGTGATCCCACCACGCCCTGGGCACACGCCGCCATCACCCATCTCGACCAATCCGAAAGCTACGCCATCAGCACCGAGCGTTGGCGTTACATCTATTACAAAGGCGGCGATGAGGAGCTCTACGACATCCAAACCGACCCGCACGAGTGGACGAATCTCGCGCCAAGAACCGAGCACGCAGCCAAACTCATCGAGATGAGAGCCTTGGTGCCAAAGGACATTGTTCCGATGCCTGTCACAGTCGAGGCTCGGAAAAACTGAGAGAGTAAAACTACTGCTATGAGGCACGTCATCACATCATTCGCCATCACCATGTCCCTTTCCGCTGCTATTCCACCGACTGAGAAAAAGCCCGTCACGGATGAGTATCACGGCGTGAAGGTCGTGGATGAGTATCGCTGGCTGGAGGAGTCGGGCTCGGCTGCGGTGAAGGCTTGGACGCAATCACAGAACGAATACTCGCGGGCTTGGCTCGATGCGCGGCCAGATCGCGCTGGGATCGAGGCTCAACTGACGGCGCTGTATGCCAAGGACACGCCGTCGCACAGCGGCATCATTTCCCGACCAGGACGACTGTTTGCGCTGAAGTTCCAACCACCTAAGCAGCAGCGGTTGCTCGTTACGCTCGCTTCGGCGGATGATTTGGCGTCGGAGAAGGTCGTGCTCGATCCGAATGAGATCGAACCGAAGGGCCAGGTCGCGATGGATTGGTTTGTGCCGTCGCCGGATGGAAAATTGATCGCGGTTTGCCTCTCCGAGAACGGCAGCGAGGACGGCACGCTGCATTTTTACCAGACGGAATCTGGCGAGCATCTGCCAGACCGAGTCACCCGCGTGCAATATCCCACTGGTGGCGGCAGCGTGGCATGGACGCCTGATGGCAGGGCCGTGTTTTACACTCGTTACCCGCACCAAGGCGAGAAGCCCGAGGCCGACTTGAACTTCTTCCAGCAGATCTATTTCCACCTACTCGGCACGCCCACGAGCAGCGACACATACTCGGCCGGCCGTGATTTTCCACGCATCGCGGAGATTCACCTCGAGACCTCGCACGCCGGGCTTTATCTGCTCGCAAGTGTGGCCAATGGCGATGGTGGCGAGTTTGCTCACTACATCCGCGAGACCAAAGAGGGAGCTGCGTGGCGACAGATCACGCGCCATGAGGATGGCATCAAAGAGATCACGTTCAGCCACGACGGAGCGAACCTGTTTTTGCGCTCGGTCAAGGACTCGCCGCGCGGCAAGGTGCTGCGTGTCGCCGTTGATGCGACGCTGGCCGATGCCGAAGTGATCGTGCCGGAAAGCGATGCGGTGATCGAAGGCATTACGCCCACGGCTCAGTTCCTCTTTGTGTCGGACATGATCGGCGGCCCATCGCGCATTCGGCGGTTCGATCTGCGTGGAAAGAATGGACGCGAGGTGCCATTACCCACCGCATCGGGCGCAGGTGGCCTCATCGAGGTGGAGGGAGGCATGCTCTTTCGCCAGACGAGCTTCGTCGCACCTGCCGCATGGATGCTCTACGATCCCTCCGCCTTGAGCGTGAAGAAGACCGCGCTCTTCAACACCTCGCCTGTCGATTTCAGCGACATCGAAGCGGTGCGTGACTTCGCCACCAGCAAGGATGGCACCAAGGTCCCCGTGAACATCCTGCGCCGCAAAGGCACGCCGCTCGATGGTAGCAATCCCGCGCTGCTCTATGCCTACGGCGGCTACGGGCACAGCATGAGACCGGTGTTCAACTTCGAGCATCGCCTGTGGTTTGATCGCGGCGGCATCTATGTCGTCGCCAACATCCGCGGTGGTGGCGAATACGGCGAGGAGTGGCACCTCGCGGGTAATCTCACGAAGAAGCAAAACGTGTTCGATGATTTCGCTGCCTGCGCTGAGCACCTCATCAAGCAAGGCTACACGCGGTCCGACAAACTCGCCGTCGAAGGCGGCAGCAACGGCGGCCTGCTCATGGGCGCCTTCCTCACGCAACATCCGGGACTCGCACGCGCCGTCGTCGCGCACGTCGGCCTCTATGACATGCTGCGTGTCGAACTTGATCCCAACGGAGCCTTCAACGTCACCGAGTTTGGCACCGTGAAGGACCCGGCGCAGTTCCGTGCGCTTCACGCCTACTCGCCCTTTCACAACGTCAAAGACGGCACCGCGTATCCCGCCGTCTTCTTCCTCGCAGGCGAAACCGATGGCCGCGTGAATCCCGCGCACTCGCGCCGAATGACCGCTCGGCTCCAAGCCGTGACGACTTCCGATCATCCGATCCTCGCCCGTTTCAGCTCCGCCTCTGGTCACGGCATGGGCACCGCGCTCTCCGAGAAGATCGCGCAGAAGGCGGATGTCCTCGCGTTCCTGTTTGATCAGCTTGGGATGGCAAAACCGGCGTCACCGTGATCATTCGTCGCCTCATCTCATCCACGACAACTCACTTCATGAAAGCGAGCCTCTCATCTCTCGCCATAACCGACGGCAAAAAACTGCGCTGGAACGTGATGCAGCCGAAGGATGCGCCCGCTGATCTCACCAAGTATCGCTTTGAAACAGCCAAGGAAGAGCCGCAAGAGCCACGAACCACACCCGATGATGCCGAAAGCTGCTGGAAGAAACCCGGCCCCAAAGCTGGCCCCTTCAAAGCGAAACTCGGCGATGGCAGCACGGTCACCTACTACTGGTATCGTTTCGCCGACCAGCCCGCCATGCTCAACGCCGACCTCACCGACGCCGAGCGCGAGCAGGTGCAAACCCGCGTCGAAAAGCTGCACTGCACCTGGACCAAGGACCGCAACTACCTCACCCCGCCCGATGTCGGCACGCTCGCCAGCATCGATCCCTCGCTGATCCTCACACCACCAAAGGGCCTGGAGATCGGCTATGTGCCTATCGCCACGCGGCAGGAACTCGCCCCATGAAGCTCTGCGTCACTTTTCTCGCTCTCTTGTTCTGTGCGTTTCATCCTGGCCTGCTTCTGTTGGGCCAGGAGAAAGCCGTTTCGAAAGCGATCGGCACTTCCATCCAAGATGGTTGGGTCACCGTGAAGCCAGCCGAGTTCCACGGCGCGATCAACAATCCGTTGAAAGGCTTCCGCGATTACAAGAAGGATGGCTACGGGCTCCTGGAGCGCCAATACATCAAGTGGAGCGACATCGAGGTCAGCGCCGATGACAGCGTGGAGCGCATCATCGCCCACACCAACAAGATCACCAGCACCAAGGGCAAGGGCTTCGAGGATCTGAACGTCAAACTGGTGCCGCGTGTGTATCTCGACTGGAATGGAGAAGCTGGCACAGCGAAAGACCCGGAGCAGCATTGGCCCGCGGACTTGCACACTTTTGATTACGACAGCCCGGCGTTTCAAGATCGGCTGCGGCGCTTGGTAGCAAAGCTCGGGCAGGCCTGGGACAATGACCCGCGCATTTTTGTCGTGCAGATGGGCCTCATCGGTCACTTTGGCGAGCATCACCATCCTGCGCCGACGAAAGAGCAACGCCAACTGCTCGCACAGGCTTTTCAAAAGGCCTTCAAGAACAAACCCGTGCTCGTGCGGCATACGGACCCGGAGTTCATGGAGGCGGGATTCGGCATCTACTACGATACCTTTGCCTTCATCGACCGCGAGCCACCTGATGGACCCGAGGATCAGTTCCCCTGGCAGGCCATGCATGTGTATCCCGGCATCTGGAAGCGTGCTCCCATCGAGGGCGAGGTCGAATACAACTGGCAAGCGCAACGCGACAGCGCGAAGCCAAAGGAAACCTTCGGACGCACGCCGGATGAAACGATGAAGAACCCCGCCTACCGGCGCTACATGATCGACAAGATCCGCCGCTACCACGCGAGCTACCTCGGCTGGATCGACAACTACGATGAAGCAAATCGCGAGGTGCTGGCAGGTGCAGGAGAACTTCAAAAAGCTTTCGGGTATCGCTTTGTGCTCGATTCCGTCAGCTACCCGCAAACGGCCAAACCCAACGGCAAACTGACGGTGAAGCTGGCCGTTCGGAACACTGGCAGCGCTCCTTTCTACCTCGATTGGCCCGTGGCAGTGGCACTGCTCGATCCCGAGACGAAAAAGCCCGTGTGGTCGGCTCCGCTCAGTGGTGTGGACACCCGCAAATGGTTGCCCGGCGAGGACTGGGACAGCGTCGGCTTCGCTTACCGTCGCGCTGCAAAACAAAACCTCAGCAGCGGCACAGCCACGTTGGCCAGCGGCATAAAAGCAGGCCGTTACATCCTTGCGCTTGCCATTCTTGATCGCCAGGGCGGCTTGATGCCAAGCGCACGGTTTGTCACCGAGAACTACTTTCGCGGCGGCTGGCATCCCTTCGGATTCATCGGCATCGGCAAGGCTCCGCAGGATGTCGCTTTGACGAACATCACGTTCGACAGCCCCGCGTTTGACGACAGCCTGAGCTACAAGGTTCCTGAAAAACTCCTAGCCGTGAAGACGCCGCCCGTCCCCGAGGTGAAAGCCGTAACCCAGTGGACTCCCGATCCGAAAAAGGAACTCATCAACCCATGGCGCTACTGGACTCTCGATGAGGCCACCAAGTCCGTGGAGAAACAAACCCGTATGGACGGCCCAGTGAAAGGGCCAACTGGCGGCCAAGTGATCCGCATCACCGGCGACTTCGGCGACCGCTCCCGCCTCGACTACACCTTCGGCAAGGATTACAAACTCAACAAAGGCCGCTACAGGTTCGCTTGCAGAGTCCGAGGAACACCCGGACTCACCGCCGAGTTTGAAGTGGGCGACGGCTGGCACGGCATGACCAAAGAAACCCCGATTCCGCTCACGTCCGAGTGGCGGGAATACGTCGTCGAGTTCGAAGTGAAGTCGTCCTTCAAAGACGAAACCAGCCTGCGCTTCAAGCTTCCCAAAAACGCCAAAGGCCAGTTTGATCTCACAGATACACGTCTCCGAGAATCGGATCAGTGAAAAAATGTGACCAAGGTCGCCTCTTCTGGAATTATTCCAGTGTTATGTCCTCTTTTGCTCAAGACCCTTCTCGATTCATCGCCGCACTGACCCGGCATCAGCCGGCGTTGGAGGCGTTTTGCCATGCGCAGTTGGCGAATCGGCAGGATGCACAGGAAGCATTGCAGGCGACGTGTGTGAAGCTCTGGGAGAAATCCGGTGATTGGGATCCGAACACAGAGTTTTTGCCATGGGCCTTTGCGGTGGCGCGATTCACGGTGCTGTCCCACATCCGCGATCGAATGCGCGACCGGCTGGTCTTTGATGAAGACGTGGTGCTGGCAATGGCTGAGGAGACCGAAACGGCGGCGGCCCAGTTTGAAGATCGTCGAGAGGCATTGGGTGCCTGCCTTCAGAAGGTGAAGCCAGAGCAGCGTGATCTGCTCCAGGAGCACTACATCGCTGGACGTAGCGTGCGGGAGCTATCAGGTGCCACGGGCCGCAGCGAGAGTGCGGTAAAAATGATTCTGCTGCGGCTGCGAGAACAGCTAAGCGCCTGCATCGAACGTCAACTCCGCCTTGCACCATGAAAAGCGATTCCACTTCCATTGATCACCACTTGCTCGCTCTGCTCCAGGCTGTGCGTGACACGCATGACGAGTCAGCGCGTGCCACACTCAATGAGCTAATGCGCAAAGATGCCTCCGCCCGAGCCGCGATGCCGCGCCTGCTGGTCGATGAGCAGGCCCTGATCCATCGTCTGCGGGATGACCGCATCGTCTCGCTGCTGGATGCCGAGTCGTCAGCATTGCCTTCAAAGTCCGTTCGCACTCCCCGCTGGTATTCCTGGCGTCCGCTCACAGCGGCGGCGGCAGGAATCGTGTTTGGCATGTTCTGCACGTCAGTGGTGTTTGGATTCGTGGCACAACGGGCGGGTGCGGTGAAAAAGGTGCCGCTGAAGGTATTCGATCCGGGGCTGGAGAACACGGACGCGATCATGGACCAAGGCGTGCCAGATGGCCTCGGACAATGGGGCGCGGATTCGGCTAAGGTGGTAGCGGCGGAGAACGGAGTTCAGCCTCACGAAGGCCAGCGCATGATGCGGCTGGAGCCGATCCCGAGGGAGAAGAACGTGAAGAATCTCGCATCGAGAGTCTATCAGTTGCTCGATCTTCGCTCGCTGCCTATGCGGGACATAGCCAGCGATGCTGAGGTGCAGGTGACGGCGTCGTTCTTCGCGACGAAAAGTGAGGTCAGCTCGCGCTACCTGATTCGCGCCATCGCTCTTGATGAACCGCTCGATCTCGCGACGACAGACTTCTGGTCAAAGACGGAGAATGATGGCGTGGTGTCAGTGTCGCAGAGGTTTGACACAAAGCCCGGAAATCGAGGCTGGCACACTTTCACGCTGAAAATGCCGGTGCCACGCGGGGCGAAGACGCTGGTGTTTATCCTCGGTGCCGTGCCGCCGGAGGATGCTTCGATGAAGGCTGCCGTTCACTACCTGGATGATGTGCAGCTTTCGCTTCTTACCCCAGAGTCACCGTTGCCCTGAAGCCAAGGCCCTTTCCCAATCATGAACACAAACTCTCCCTCGTCACCCAATCGCCGTTTCTTCCTGCGTGCCACCGGCATTAGCATGGCTCTGCCGCTGCTCGAATCGCTCGGCGGGCGTGTTTTCGCTCAAAACGCGGCGTTGGGTTCTCTCGCTGGCAAAGCCGTGAATGCGGATCGTCCCATGCGGATGGTGTGCATTGGCAATTTGCTCGGCTTTTATCCACCGGCGTTCTTCCCGACGAAAACAGGCGCGGATTATGAGTTGCCGGAATCCATCGAAGCGCTGAAGCCACACCAGAAAGACTTCACGCTCTATTCAGGACTCGATCATGGCGTAAAGGGCGGGCACTTTGCCATGAGTTCGTTCCTCAGCGGCGTGCGCACCTCGGATGCAAAAGGCATGCCCGAGGGCAACCTCACCGTGGATCAGCGGGCAGCGGAGACGATGGGCGGAGCCACGAGGTTCCCCTCGCTCACGTTGGGCTCGGAGGATGGCATTCACGGCGGCTGTCTTATGTCGTGGACACGCAGCGGCACGCGGGTGCCGCCCATTCGCACACCGCGCGAGCTATTCCGCAAACTGTTCGTCTCCGATGACGCAGCGAGCCTCGCGGCATCCATGGATCGACTCGATATGAAAGGCTCCATCCTCGATGCGGTGCAGGACGATGCGAAGTCGCTCCAGCGCCATCTGGGGCAGCGCGACAAGGAAAAGCTCGACGAGTATTTTACTTCTGTCCGCGATGTGGAGAAGCAGATCGAGTTGCATCGCAAGTGGGCCAGCGTGCCGAAGCCTGATCCAAAGATGAAGGAGCCGAAGAACACTGACTTCGTTTCCGACTTGCCCATGATGTATGACCTCATCGCACTCGCCTTGCAGACGGATTCCACCCGCATCGCCACGTTGGAGATCGGTGGTGACTTCGAGGCTTCAGCCTTCGGTTTGAATGGCGGCCATCACGGCCTCTCGCACCACGGCCAGAGGCCTGATGCCATCAAAGGCCTCATTAAAATGGAGCGCTATCAGGTGGAGCAGTTCGCCAAGTTCCTCGCCAAGCTTAAATCCATCGAGGACGGAGCAGGCACGCTGCTGGATCACTCCACGGTGCTCTTCGGCAGCGGCATGGGGAATGCGAACTCGCACACGAATAGCAATCTCCCACTCATCCTTGCTGGCGGCGGCTTCAAGCATGGTGAGCACAAGGCTTATCCCGCGAAGAGACCTGGCCGTCAGATGCTGTGCAATCTTTATCTGTCGATGCTCCAGCGCTTCGGCGCGGAGGTGGACACCTTCGGCACCAGCACCGGAACGCTCACGGGTCTCGCATAAGATTCAGAACAAACTCACATGCTTCGCTTCTCGTTTCCCCCCATCTCACTGCTCGCGCTATTTACTCTGCCGCTTCACGCCGCAGCGGGTGCTGATCAGGTTCATCACTTCCTCAGCACCTACTGCAACGACTGCCACGGTGCCGAAAAGCAAAAGGGCGACCGTCGTTTCGATCAACTCGCGCTTCCCGTGAGCAAGGTGGACACGCTGATCGAGATCAAAGACATCCTCGATCAAATCAACCTCGGCGAAATGCCGCCGAAGAAGTCCAAGCAACCTTCATCCGACAAACTCAAAGCCTTCATTGAACAGGCGAATCAGGCTCTCACCCAAGGCCGTGAAAAACTCGCCAGCACGGGGGGCAGCACGGTCCTGCGACGACTGAATCGTCACGAATACCTCAACACCATTGGCGACCTTTTCTCGCTGAACATGGCGGCCTTTGATCCGACGACGAAGTTTCCCCGCGATCAATCCGCCGAGCACATGGAGAACCTCGGTGATGTGCTCCAGACCTCCGGCTACTTGCTCGATCAGTATCTCGATGCGGCGGACGCAGTTGTAGAAAAGGTGTTCGCGGCTCAGGAGAAGCCGAAGGAGCAGGCGTGGCATTTCAAAGGCGAGTTCAAAACCAAATCGAACTCCGACAAGAAGCGAAACGAATACGACAACCGTCACCTGCTCGTGATGGAGTGCATGGACTCGGACAAGCACACCGCAAGCTTCGGCTTCATCAACGACTTCGAGGAAGGAGTGCCTGTCGATGGCTTCTACGAGGTCCAAGTGCTCGTCAAGGCCATGAACCGCGAGCATCCGTATGACCCCATGCTCTTTGGCACCGACTCACGCGAGCCTTTCAGGTTCGGCATTGTGCCGGGTGATGCAAAACTCGGCCCCCTGGATCTTCCCCAGCCTAATCAGCCCATGCTGGCAGAGCTGGCCTTGCATGATGGCGAAGCTGAGTGGCGCACGATGAAGGTCTGGCTGGATGCCGGGCACACGCCTCGCTTTGTCTTCCCCAATGGCCCTGAAGACGCCCGTAGCACTTGGTTTAAAATCTCTGAATACCACAAAGACTTGTGGCCTCAGTTCATCAGTGACGATGACGGCGGCAAACTCGGCATCGTCGAGGCTAAAAGGCTCACCTTGAGCGTGTGCAAGTTCCCGCACATCCGCATCGATGAGGTCAAGATTCGCGGCCCGTTATTTGAACAATGGCCGTCAGTATCTCAGCAGGCTGTGTTGGGCAAAGCAGCCTTCACGCCCGAAAAGATGCGTGAGATACTCCAGACTTTTGCAGATCGTGCTTATCGTCGTCCGGCCACGGATCATGAAATGAATCGTCTCATGGCCGTGGCTGGGAAGCGCATCAGCACCGGCCACTCAGAGCTGGAAGGCTTCAAAGCGGCTCTGAAGACCGCGCTTTGCTCGCCGGGCTTCATCTACCTATCGCAGGACACGATGGAAGCTGAGAAAGACTCCAAGAAGCGGCCCAAGCTCACTGGCAACGCGCTTGCCTCACGGCTCTCGTATTTCCTCTGGTCCACCATGCCGGATGCGGAGCTGTTAAAGCTCGCAGAGAGTGGCGAGCTGACCAAGCCAGAGGTGGTTATCGCTCAAACACGTCGGATGCTCGCTAGTCCGCGCTCGGATGCTTTCGTATCCGGCTTTCTCGATAGCTGGCTGAATCTCCGCAACCTCGGCGGCATGCCACCAGACCGAAAGGAGTTCGAAGAATACTACTCGAAGGGCTTTCAAGACGCCTTCAAGCAGGAGACGCGGATGTTCATGCGCGATCTCATTGAGCGCGATGCCAGCATCGTGAACTTCCTCGATAGCGACTACAGCTTCCTCAATCAACCACTCGCCACGCACTATGAACTCGGTGAGTTGGGCGATCCCGCCAAAGCGCATGAGTTTCGCAAAGTCAGCTTCAAGAACGACAAACGCGGCGGTCTGCTCGGCATGGGCTCCGTGCTCACCATCACCGCCAACGGCATTGACACCTCACCGGTGACACGCGGCGTTTTCCTGCTGGAAAACATCCTCGGCACCCCGCCACCACCACCGCCAGATGACGTGCCCGCGATTGATCCCGATGTGCGCGGAGCCAAGTCCATGCGCGAGTTGCTCAGCAAGCATCGCGAATCGCCAAACTGCTATGGCTGCCATCAAAAGATCGACCCGCTCGGCTTCGCCTTGGAGAACTTCGACGCCATCGGCGACTGGCGGCCCCGCATCGAGAAAACCAAGATCGATTCGAGCGGTGAGTTGCCCAGCGGCGAGAAGTTCGAGGACGTGGCAGGTTTGAAAAAGATCCTCGTCCAGCGCAAAGATCTTTTCGCCCACATGCTCACCGACCGCCTGCTCACCTACGCCTGCGGTCGCCGCATGGAGGTGCTCGACGAGGCCACCGTGGAGAAGATCGTCGCAGAACTCGCGAAGAAGGAATACGGCTTGCGCTCCCTCATCGAAGCCGTGGTGACTAGCGAGCTATTCCTGAGCAGGTGAGCCTTTCGATATGCGCCGATTGAGAAAAATCACTTCTCCGCTTCCTGGGCTGCTCATCGGGGCAGGCTTCTTTGCTGACTTTCAAGCTGAGGCGTGGCAGCGCATGGAAGACGCTAGCATCCTCGCGGTCGCCGATCCTGTTCCGGGCAAAGCGGCTGCTTTTTCGACGAAATACGATATTCCGCGCAGCTACGTAAACACCGAGGAGATGCTGCAAAATGAACAGGCTGACTTTGTGGACATCGCCACGCGGCCAGACACCCACCTGGCGCTGACCAAACTCGCCGCAGGCCACGGCCTGCATGTCATCTGCCAGAAGCCGATGGCATCGACGATGGCAGACTGCATCGCCATGTGCGAGGTATGCGAGGCAGCGGGCGTGCGACTCATGATTCATGAAAATTGGCGCTGGCAGCCCTGGTACCGCGAGGCGCTGCGGTTGATCCAAAATGATGCCATTGGGTCGCTGCGCCATCTTTCCTTCGACTGGCGCACGGGTGATGGCAACGGCCCGCAGCCCTTCGCGGCGCAGCCTTACTTTCGCGAGATGCCACGATTCATCATCTATGAGAGCCTCGTGCATATCCTGGATACCTTCCGCTGCCTCGCGGGTGAGCTGGAAATCACCGCCTGCGAGACGAGGCGCGTGAATCCCGTCATCGCCGGAGAGGATTGGGCAGAAATCCATCTGCGTTTTGCCAGCGGAGCGACTGGCTTCCTCCATGGCGATCGACACACCGGCCCAGCACCAACTCCCGTGGCGATGGGAAGCATGGTCATCGAAGGCGAGCACGGCACCCTGCGCACCACAACGGAAGGTTTCATCGAACTGAATGACCAGCGCCTCGACTTCACGCCCAGCACGCTTGGCTACAAGGGAGACAGCGTGCTCGCCACTCAGCAGCATCTTACTCACTGCCTGCGCACAGGCCAGACCGCCGAGAGTGAAGGACGCAGCTACCTGCGCACCATAGACCTCGTTGAAGACGCCTACAAGATTGCGAGTTCACAAGCTATTAACCATTCCCACGCCTCATGAAATCCAAACTGCTCTTCCCTATACTGATCTGTGCCGTCGCTGGCTTATCTCAAGCCGCTCCAACGGAATCTCGCCAGCCCGATGGCCGCGCCACTGTCTCCATCAGCGGTGAACTCAAGCAATGGCACAAGGTCACGCTCACGCTCGATGGCCCGTTTGCGAGCGAAGGAGACACAAGACCGAATGCGTTCACCGACCTCGCTTTTGCCGTCAGCGTCACCCACGAGAGCGGCACACCGAGTTACAAGGTGCCCGGCTACTTTGCGGCGGATGGGAACGCTGGCGAGACCTCCGCCGAGGCTGGCACCAAATGGCGCGCGCATCTCTCGCCGGACAAATCGGGGACATGGACCTACACGGTGAGTTTCACGAAAGGCAAGAACG
>JAYVIO010000219.1:0-12134 GCA_043770175.1 Verrucomicrobiales bacterium
GCCTTCGCCGCTGGAACCGACAAAGGCGTGAACAGATCGACAAAAACTGCTCCACGCTGCTTCGCCACCTCACGCACGGCTTCGGCGTAGGCCTTCACATCCGCGTTGCGTTGCGTCAGATCCGGCGCATGCGATGCCGTTGGCTTCTCAAACGGCATCGGCGACACCAGCACGAGACGCGGTGATTGTGAGGCAAACTGGTCCAGCAGACGATGATACGCCGATTTGAACTCCGCGATCCGTTTCACGCCATCAAACGACTCCACCTGCCCAAATTGCGCGATCACGATGCCAGCGCCTGCCGCATCGAGCTGCGCCTTCCAGTCGCCGAAGTTCAAATCACGCCACTGCTCATACACCGTGTCACCTTCCCAGGCCATCGAGCGAAAACGCGGCTGCTTGGCCGCAAAAGCGGTGCCCAGCACGGCTTCCAGATCGCCGGACTTTTGATCGCGCACCAAGTTCTCTTGTCCGGCCATCACGATGACCTCGTTTGCCTCCAGCGTGAACTTCCCGCCCTGAAACGGCACATGCTTTGCCATGTTCGCACCCGGATTGCCGAAGCGGTTCAGCACATCCTTCTCCTCCGGCACCATCGCGTCTGGCAGCGCGTCGATGGTGATGTTGCGGAAGGAAATCAGCGCCTTGCACTTGCCGTGGATTTGCAGCGCGATGAGGCCTTTCAGGTCGATCCCCGGCTCACGCTCGGTGTAATCGACCGTGCGCACGCCGTTCACGAAAAGCTGGATGCGCTGCTCCTCGGCGCGGATCATGTATTGGTTCCATTCGCCCGGTTTCTCGGCCTTCTCGATCAGCTCCTTCGCCGGTTGCGCCAGCATCTTCTTCCGTCGCGATTCATCATAGAGGCAGCCGGAGTAACCCGCGCCGATGTCTGCCTGAAAGCCGCTCATCTCATTCGGCGGCTGAGGAATGCGCACACTGCGGAACTGCACACCACCATTCACAAAGCCTTCCGTGCCCTCCAGCTTGTATTCCAGCCGCAGAATGAAATTCCGATACACCTTCTTCGACGTCAGAAACTCATTCTGTGGATTCCCCTCTAGCGATCCACCGACGATCACGCCATCCTGCACCCGCCAGACCTTGGTCGTCTCGCCGTCCCAGCCATTGAGTGTTTTGCCATCGAACAGCGATACCGGTTCGGCGGAGGCGGAGACCAGCAGGGAAAACAGGGCGAGCAGGGGGAGTGTGCGCATGGTTGGAAAAGGGACGGGCGGATCAAACGCGGCTTGCCGCCGGATGCATGCGCAAAGTTTCGTGATCATCTGCCAGCCTGTTGCAGGCTTGAAGTCCTCGCCGGAGGGGCCTACACTCCGCCCATGCAGACTCTGCTTGAACGCATCACCGTGAATCCTGCCCAGTGTGGCGGACGCCCGTGCATCCGAGGCATGCGCATCCGCGTCACGGATGTGCTCGATCTCCTCGCCAACGGCCTCACTGCCGTCGAGATCCTTGATGAAATGCCTGATCTGGAAGCGGACGACATCAAGGCAGCCATCGCTTACGCCCGCCGTCGGGTGGATCATCCCGTGCTCGCCGCCGCATGATTCTTTGGCTCGATGCGCAACTGTCACCGCGACTCGCCCGCTGGATCAACCAGCAGTTTCCTGGCTTCATGGCAACTCCCTTGCGCGATCTTGGGCTGCGCGATGCCGACGATACCATCATTTTCGAGGCAGCCCGAACTGCAAACGCCGTCGTGCTGACCAAGGACCGTGATTTTGTGGACATGCTCCATCGTTTCGGACCACCACCGCAGATTATCTGGCTCACTTGCGGCAACACTTCAGAGGGGGCGCTGCAACTCATCCTGACTACTCATTTGCAAACTGCGGTGCAAATGCTGCAAAGTGGTGATGATTTGGTCGAAATCTCCGGCCCTTGACCGTTCTTCTGATCAACCATGCGTCCCCTGCTTTTCCTTTGTTTCGCCACCACCCTCGTCCTCGCTCAAACCGAGGCCGATTTCATCACGAACACCCGACAGCTCACCTTCGAGGGCAAACGCTCGGGCGAGGGCTATTTCAATGCCGACGGCACGAAGATGATCTTCCAGTCGGAGCGCGAGGAGGGGAACCCGTTTTATCAAATCTATCTCATGGACCTCGAAACGGGCGACCAGGAGCGGCTTTCACCCGGCATGGGCAAGACGACCTGCGCGTGGATTCATCCCGATGGCAAGCGCGTGCTCTTCGCCAGCACGCACACCGATCCTGACTCCAAAAAGCTCCAGCAGGCCGAGTATGAGGAGCGCAAGAACACCAAGGTGCGCCGCTACTCCTGGGACTACGACGAGCACTACGACATCTGGGAATACACGCTGGCCGATAAGAAGCTCAAGAACCTCACCAACACTCGCGGATACGACGCCGAGGGCGGCTGGTCGCCGGATGGGGAGAAGATCGTTTTTGCGAGCAATCGCGCGGCTTATGAAGGCAAGTTGAGCAAGGAGGACGAAGAGCGCCTCAAGATCGACAAACAATACTTCATGGAGATCTACACTGCCGATGCGGATGGCTCGAACGTGAAGCGCCTCACCGAAGCTCCCGGCTATGACGGCGGGCCGTTCTTCAGCGCCGATGGCAAACGTATCTGCTGGCGTCGCTTCACACCCAAGGGCGATGTGGCGGAGGTCTGGACGATGAACACTGATGGCAGCAATCAAAAAGCCATCACCAAGCTCGGTGCGATGAGTTGGGCGCCGTATTTCCATCCCAGCGGCGAGTATTTGAACTTCACCACGAATTTGCAGGGCTTCGCGAACTTCGAACTCTACATCGTCGATGCCGCTGGCAAGCACGCGCCGGTGCGCGTGACCACCACGGATGGTTTCGATGGCCTGCCCGTCTTCACGCCCGATGGCAAAAAGCTCTCTTGGACGAGTGGTCGCGCATCAGGCGGTGCCTCGCAGATTTACATGGCGGATTGGGATCATGATCATGCGCGGGTGGCGTTGGGGCTGGGTCAAGAGGTCAAGGTCGTCAAGGAGGTCAAGACGCCTGACTTTGCACAAACCGCCGCCGACATTCGTGACGCCGACCTCAAGCAACACGTGACATATCTGGCCTCCGATGAACTCGGTGGTCGTCTCACCGGCACCGAGGGCGAAAAGCTCGCCACGCAATACTTCGCCGATGTCTCCAAACAAATCGGCCTCGCGCCATTCGGCGATGACGACACCTACTTTGACAACTTCGACTTCACCGCCGGTGTCGCACTCGGTGAAGGCAATGCCTTGACCCTGCTTGACCAATCCTTGACCGTTGACCTCGACTGGAAGCCTCTTTCCTTCTCCCAAAACGGCGAGGTGGCTGCCACAGGAATCGTCTTCGCTGGTTACGGCATCGAAACACCCGAAGAAGCCACCGGCACCGATGGCAAGAAGATCGAGAACTACAGCAGTTACGCGCATCTCGAAGTGAAAGACAAATGGGTGCTCGTCTTCCGCTATTTGCCTGAAGGCATCACGCAAGAGCGTCGTAACGAACTCAGCCGCTACTCCAGTTTGCGCTACAAAGCGCTTACGGCACGGCAGAAGGGCGCTCGTGGATTGATCGTGGTCAGCGGACCAAATTCCAAAGTCGTGCAACAGCTCGCGCCAATGACGTTTGATGCCTCGCTTGCCACCAGTGGCATTGCGGCGATCAGCATCACGGATGCGCTCGGCGACAAGCTGCTCGCGAGCGCGGGCAAGAAATTAAAGGATCTCCAGGACAAGCTCGACAATGGCGATCTCATGGGCGGCATCGATTGCACTGGCCTCAAGCTCGGCGCGAAGATCGTCATCCAGCAGGAGAAGAAAAAGGGCCGCAATGTGCTCGCGGTGCTGCCTTATGGCGACAAGCCTGATCCACACGTCGCGCCGCTCATTGTCGGCGCGCACATCGACCACCTCGGCAGCAGCGGCGGCTCCAATTCACGCGCCAAGGGCGATGAAGTGAACAAAATCCATCATGGAGCCGATGACAATGCCTCCGGCGTCGGTGGCGTGCTCGAAATCGCCCAGTGGCTGGCCGATTTGAAAAAGCAGGGCAAGTTGACGCTGAAGCGTGACATCATCTTCGCCGCGTGGAGCGGTGAAGAGCTTGGATTGCTCGGCAGCAATCATTTCGTTGAAGCCTACGCCAAGATGATCAAGGGCGACGCGAACGCGAAGCTTACCGGCATGTTCGCCGCGTGTCTGAACATGGATATGATCGGCCGCTTCCAGAAGTCCGTCGTGCTCCAGGGGCTTGGCAGCAGCTCACTATGGGCAAAGGAAATCGAAAAGCGCAACGCACCCATCGGCTTGCCGATCACCACGCAAAACGACGCGCATCTGCCCACCGACAGCACCGCGTTCTATTTGAAAGGCATCCCCACGTTGAACGCCTTCACTGGCTCGCATTCGGATTACCACATGCCGAGCGACACCGCTGACAAGATCGACTACCCCAACGCCACGAAGATCACCAAGCTCATGGGCCTCATCGCGAGAGGCATCGCCACCGCCGATGCCGCGCCTGATTACATCGCCATGGAGGCTCCGAAGAACTCCGGCGTGCGCACCGGTCTGCGTGCGTATTTGGGCACGATTCCCGACTACGCTCAAGGCGATACCAAAGGAGTCAAGCTCAGCGGCGTCTCCCCCATCGGCCCCGCAGCAAAGGCAGGCGTGAAAGCAGGCGACATCATCATCAAGCTCGGCGGCAAGGACATCGCGAACATCTACGACTACACCTACGTCATGGGCGATTTGAAGATCGGCAAGGAGACGACGATCACCGTGCAACGTGAGGGTAAGAGTGTCGATTTGAAGATCACGCCTGGATCGCGGGATTGATTACCAAGGCGGTGAACTCGGATGCCGGTTGTTGTGCCAGACCTGTGACAAGCAATTGGGACAATAGCGAACGGGAAGGCGTGATTCGTCGGACAATTGAGCAGTGAGTTGCTTCCGTTTCGACAAATATTCTATGTGGCCCTGTTCGTACTCAGACACGATGCGAAACTTCCGTGAACTCGTGATGACGATCCAAGTTCCCACTGCCAGAAAAAACGTGAAGAAGAGAAGAGGTAAAAGATCGAAGGAGTAGTCTGCCTTTTTGGGATCCTGGAAAAACTGCCAGATCATGTAGCTGCCGTAGGAGGCGATGCCAAATCCAACGAGCATTGATCCGAAAACTTCATCGCGCGAGATCAACACGAGTCGTTCCTTGCCGCCTTTAAGTCGCCGCAGGCTGACAAATTTTTTCATGTCGTTTTCCCATCGAGAATCGACTGCATCCAGCTCACGACGCACCTGAATCTCTGTGATGGCCGCAGACAACGACTCAAGCTCTTGTTCGGTGAGGCAGTTTGCATCACGGACTTTCGTCAAGATTTCAGCATTGGGGAGGTCAAGTTTCATTGTGGATACGTAGAATCATATCGTCTCATGGTTGAATTTGGCAAACCGACGATTTGCCTGTGCTCTATAGGCTGCTTGCGCTCCCGTTGCGGTGCGCTAAGGAACGCGTCCAATGAAAATCCTCGTTACTGGCAAAGGCGGACGCGAACATGCACTCATCACGGCTCTGAGCGAGTCGCCGGAGAAGCATGAGCTGTTCGCGTATCCGGGCAGCGATGCCATTGAGTCGCTGGCGACGCGGGTGGATGTGGCGGGATTGCCGGAATTGATCGCGTGGATGACGCAGAACGGCATCGACCTCTGTGTGGCGGGTGAGGAGGCATTGCTGGTGAAGGATCGCGGCTTGTCGAACTTGTGCGCTGAGGCGGGGATTCCGTGCTGGGGACCGAAGAAGGAGATCGCGCAGCTTGAGGCGTCGAAGACCTTCGCGAAGAAGTTTTTGCAGCGTCACGGCATCCCGACGGCGGATTTCACGATCTGCACGAACGCGGCGGAGGCCAAGGCGGCGCTGACGGAGCTGCCCATCGTGCTGAAGTTTGACGGACTGGCCGCTGGCAAGGGCGTGGCGGTTTGCACGGACAAGGCGGAGGCGGAAGCATTCGTCGATGACGTGATGGAAAAGCGCTGCTTCGGCGCGGGCGATCTTTTGGTCGAAAAATGCCTCACGGGGCCGGAAATCTCGGTCTTCGCATCGGTATGCGATGAATCGTATCAAATCCTCATGCCGGCGCGTGACTACAAACGCATCCGCGACAACGACCAGGGCCCTAACACGGGCGGCATGGGCGCGGTGGCGTCGCTGGAACTGGCGGAACCGGCGCTGATGCAGCGCATCGAGCGCGAGATCGTGCGACCGACGGTGCAGGGCATCTTGAAGGACGGCCTGAAGTATCGCGGTTTCCTGTATTTCGGACTTATGCTCACGCCTACGGGGCCGCAGGTGATCGAGTACAACTGCCGGTTCGGCGATCCCGAGGCCGAGGCCGTGCTGCCGATGCTGCGCGGTGATTTTGCCACGTATGCGTTTGAAGCGGCGAAGGGAAATCTGAAGCCTGAGCTGATTCAATTCGCGCCTGGTTGGAGCATCTGCGTGATCACGGCGAGCGCCGGTTATCCCGCGTCATCGCACAGCGGCGATGTGATCTCCGGTTTGGACAAGGTGAGCGGCGCACGCGTGTATCACTGCGGCACGAAGCGGAATTCAGGCGGTCAGTTTGAAACGAACGGTGGTCGTGTGCTCGCTGTGGTGGCTCAGGGTGTGACGCGGGTCGAGGCGCGGGAAAAAGCGTATGCGGAGAGCGCGAAGATCACGTTTGACGGCATGCAGCGGCGTTCGGACATCGGGAAGATGCACTTTGAGTGATGTGACACTGCTGTAGATACCATGTGGGCGACAGCCCGCCCGACGTGAAGCTTGCGCTCAAGTCGGGCGGGCTAAAGCCACACCCAACCTACTTTTTCGCCAAGCGCTCATCACTTTCCAAATGTCCGGCCCAGCCGAAGTGGCAGCGGAACTCGAAGCAGTGCTGCATTTGCTCGAAGGGGCCGGTCCATTCGGGATTGTTGGAGGCGACGGTGATGTCTGAAGGAGTGAAGCCGGTGATGGGGAGGCGCTGGATGGCGAAGGCGTCGTTGAGGAGGCGGGTTTTTTTCCAATTGAGGCCCATGAGCTGGGCGCTGACGCAATCGACGGCGACGGGATGGGTGCCGGCGAGGATGACACCGCTGGCGACGGGATCACAGGACATGGGGCCATCGCCATCGCCGCCGATGATGCCATCGACGATGGTGAGGTAGCGCAGCGGCTTCTCGCGACGTTTGCCGGTGCCGTCGAAGTAGAAGAAGCATTTGTGCAGATCGAGGATCATGCGCCAGGCGGTGTTGTTGCCGTGCCAGTTGCCGGAGCGGACGACTTCCTTGGTGTCGCCGAACACGACGCGGCCGAGTTTTTTGAGCGGGACGAAAAGCTTGGAGAGGAAGAAGCGGCCAAAGAGGATTTTCTTGGCGGTGCGCATGAGCGTGCCTTCGAGCGCACGTTTGGTGGAGGATTCGGCGAATTGATCGCCACCTTCGGCAGGCGTGCCTTCGGTGTGGCGTGGCAGCCAGTTGGTGCGCGGTGTGGTGCCGACGAGGTTTTTCAGCGCGACGGTGAGGCCGACTTTTTTGTGCGTCTTGAGCTTGGGGATGTTGATGAGCACGTCCGCATTCATCGGCGTGCGGCAGATACGGTATTCGTGATGCGGGTCGGTGTGCTGGCGATTCGTCGTCGCGAAGTCGAAGGAGGCTCCGTACAGCTTGCCGAGGCCGGGATGGCCAAGAAACTCGCTGTCGGCATCGAGATGGATGTCCACGGCGCCGGAGGGGTCGCTGGGGAGTTCGTGTTTGGCGATGGTGACGCCGTCGTCGATGGTCCACTCCTCGCAGCGCATGTCGAAGAGCAGGAACGCGATGCCGGGGAACTCCAGCGTGAGAGCGGTGATGAGATCGTCGAGGCGGTGAAGGCGGCGGATGGTGGCAAAAGATGAATCGCTCTGTGGTGCATCGCAGAGCGTGACGGAACCACGGCCCTGAAGCTTCGCGGCAGCCCAGCGGGCGACTTCGCGCACGACGGCGGGATGCGTGATGATGGTGATCCAGCCGTTTTCGTCCTGCGGCTTGCTGGCGTTGTGTTCTTTGACCCAGTTCGGCTTGAGGACGACGCGGTCGCCCGGTTTGATAAATTCAGCGGGAAGCTCAAGGGCAGCGATGGCGGCTTCGATTTGCTGACGCAGGGCGGGAGCATCGTCATAGTCGGCCTTGCCGCTGAAGACGGCGACCTTGGGAGAGCCAAACGAGGAAGGGGAGAGCGTGTTCACGAGAATGAGGCGCTATTTAAGGGAGGCACGTTTCCTTTGCAACGCTGTGGCATCTGCCGAATCTCCGCCGCATGAAGAAAGGGCTGCTGATCGTGTGTCTTGCTTTGGCGTTCGCTGGCGCAGTCGTTTTGCTCAGGCCACGAACGAAACCAAGGCCGCTGGACCCTGCGTTTATGCGGCTGACGCCGCTGGAAGCGGCCACGCTGCCGCTGGCGGTGAGGTTTGACATGCCGCTGGGCTCAGAACACGGGGCGTTCACCTACAATGCGCGTGCGTTTCGTATTTCCCGGCATCTGGGCGATGATTTGAACGGCATCGGCGGTGAGAACTCCGACTTGGGCGATCCGGTTTACGCGGCGGGAGCCGGGCGGGTGGTTTATGCGGGCATTCCAGGGCCGGGTTGGGGCAAGATGATTCTCATCGCGCATCGCCTGCCTGTGGGGGACGAACTGGGACCGGTGGTGCAGACAATGTATGCGCACCTGGAGTCGATGCGGGTGCGCACGGGGCAGAGCGTGCAGCGCGGGGAGTCCATCGGCACGGTGGGCACCGGGGAAAGGGCTTATCTGGCGCATCTGCATTTTGAGGTTCGGATTGGTCCGTATGTGAATCCTGGCCAGGGGTATGCTGACACGGCCCTGAATCGTGTCTCACCTGAGACGTTTATTCGAGCCCGACGGCGGGCGGAGGCGGATATTTTGAGCCCAGCTCCACAAAAAGACTGAGAAACAGAAAGACAATTTGAAGGGAAGCGAAACACAGCCGTCATTCTCTGCGCCATGCGTTTGCCCAGCCTCATCTGTCTGCTCCTGTATCTGCCACAGGCCTTTGCCCAGCCGGGCAAGGCGAAGAACAGCGCATTCTCAAGCGAGGTGCTTTGCGCGGAGCTGTTTGCGGCCATTCGCGCCAACCCTGCAAAGATGGTCATGCGCTTGGAGGAGGCACTGGTGATCAATGAATCCTGCGCGCAGGAACTTGTGATCACGGCGATCGACGCAGTCAATGGCGACCCTGCTCTGTCGCGCAAGATCGTGGAAACAGCCCTCGAACTTGCTCCCACAAAAAGCGCCGCTATTCAAGCGGCGGTGCGGAACCACAAGACTCCAGCGGCAACGAATCAGGAGATCCGCCGGGCGATGATCGCCGACACGCCGCAGTCCGCACTGCTGCCGGGGGAGGAAGTGCGCCGCGCAGAGCTGCCGCTGATCACGAAGAGCATTCCCATCGCTGAAGTGCGGCGTGCCGAAATCCCAACCTCTGCCAGTGTGGGGACGGCTGAGCCCTTGGCGGTGCAGATGCCGGCAGGGCCGTTCAATCTGATGAGCGTGCCAAAGGCAAAGCCGGTCAAATAAGGCCGGGTGCTTGCTGGCGCTGATGGTTTTGCGGTGTGCCGTGATGAACCGGTGGATCACCAAGAATTGCGCCGAAATGTGCGAACCATGGTCTGTAAAGGTCTCAGCTAGTGAAAGATAGTGACATCTTGAGGGGTGGCAGTTTAGTTTCCCGTTCAATTTAACCGACCATAGCATTCCATTCATGAAGAATTCCGCACGCGTTCAATTTTGGGGCACCCGTGGATCACTGCCGAGACCCGGGCCAAACACCGTGCGCTATGGTGGCAACACATCCTGTGTTCAGGTGACATCACCCAAGGGTTCCCTCATAGTCTTGGATTGCGGGTCTGGAGCTTATGATCTGGGAAAGGCTTTGGGGGGCAAATCTCCAGGGGGCAAATCCAAGGTGCCGTTGCGTGGCAGCATATTGATCAGTCATACGCACTGGGATCACATCCAGGGATTTCCATTTTTTGCCCCATTGTTTGAACATGGCGGGCTTTGGGACATTTACGGACCTGCGGGGCTGGGCCAGTCACTGCGTGAAACGCTGGCTGGACAGATGGAGTATTCCTACTTTCCAGTCACGCTGGATGAACTGGGTGCAAACATTCGCTTTCACGATCTGGTCGAGGGCAGCTTCGAGATCGATGACGTCCGCATCACCACTCATTACCTGAACCATCCTGCGCTTACGCTTGGCTACCGGCTGGAGATGGGCGGCAGCACGATTGTGTATGCCTGCGACCACGAACCTTTTTCACGCAGTGCCTGGCAGAAGGTGCCTGATCATGAACTGGACCGTCGTCACTGCGCATTTCTCGCGGATGCCGATCTCGTCATTCATGACGCCCAATTTACGGATGAGGAGTATGAAACCAGGAAGGGCTGGGGGCACAGCCCGGTGGAATATGTGGCCGAAATCGGCCAGATGGCGAAAGTCAAAAACCTGGTGTTTACTCACCATGACCCAAGCCGCACGGATGATCAGCTTGATCAAATCGTGGAGGCCGTTAAAAACGGCCTGAGGAAAACAGGATCTTCCATGCAGGTTCTTGCCGCCGCCGACGGTCAGGTCATTGAACTGCAAGCCGCCAAGCCATTGTCTGGCAAGCACGGCCGCAGCAATCCTGCCATTCCCGCTGCAGCGCCAGCGATGCAGAATTCCTCCATCCTCATGGGCATCTCCAATGCGCGCATGGCGATGCTCATCTCCGAGGCGGGCGCAGTCGAAGGAGTTCAGACTCTCCACGCACCGGACGGGGCCTCCACGCTGCAGATGGCAAATGCTGCGCCGCCCCAATTGGTGATACTCGAGGACCGCCTGCCTGGAATAGACGGTCTGACGGTTTGCAAAAACCTGCGGTCCCAACGTGACAAGCGCCTGGCGGAAGTTCCCATCGTCTTGGTAGGAGATCGTGAAAGAGTTCACCAAGGGGCGGAAGCCGGGGTATCTGAATGGCTCGTCACGCCGTTTTCCACTCAGTTTGCCAGAGCACACATTCATGCCTGGCTGATGCGTTCTGCCTGCAGGTGGGTGCGTGCCGCGCTACCGCCGGACGAGGACGTTCGCCTGGCTGCATTGCGCGACCTTTCCATTTTAGATACTCCTCCCGAAGAAAGATTTGATCGCATTACGCGCGTCGCCGCTGCGCTTGCGAATGTTCCCATCGCGCTGGTGTCACTGATTGACGAGGAGAGGCAGTGGTTCAAATCATGCATTGGTCTGGATGTGAACGAAACTTCGCGCGAGCTCGCCTTCTGCGCCCATGTCGTCGCAAGCCGCGAGCCCATGATCGTGCCGGATACGCATTTGGACGTGCGGTTTGCTGACAGCCCGCTGGTCATCGGCGGGCCACGCATCCGCTTCTATGCAGGGTTCCCCATCTTCCATAAGAATGGCAGCTGCATGGGCACACTATGCCTGATCGACAACCGTCCACGGATGTTCCCTCAAACCACGATTCAAATGTTTGCCGACCTCGCCAGCGTGGTGCAGGAGGAGCTCAATTCCAGGCCGCGATCAGCATCGGCACCAAGCTGACTACTTTGCCGGAATCTCGTTGAGCGTGTAATAGCCGACCTTGTGGAGAAGCGGCAGCTTCTCAGCACTGCGCACGCCCTCAAGATGCAGTTCGTGGATGTGGCCTTTGGTGAGTGGCGAGATCGTGAGGCGGACGGATTTGCCGTCTGCAGCGACTTTCGCGTCACTGATCTGGGGAATGATCTCCGAAACTTCACCGCCGCCGTATTCTTCGCGATAGGCGTAGGTGAATTCGCGCATGGAATAGCTTTTCACATCGCCTGCGGCGGCAGGATCAACCGGGTGGGTGAAGGTGAGTTCGAAGCCGTCGGGCTTGGCGCGCATTTCATGGACCTCGAAGGGTGTTTTGCCGGTCCATTCACATTTTTCAAAGCAGAAGGGCTTGCCACCGCGCGCGCCCCAGCCGCGATCACTGCCGCCGACGAAGACGCGGCCTTCTTCATCCATGCGCCCACCGATCAGGCCGCTGGCGAAGCCGCTGCGGAACGGAA
>JAYVIO010000220.1:0-12128 GCA_043770175.1 Verrucomicrobiales bacterium
GGGCACCTTGAACCACACCGGATTGACCTCTTCGACGGTCAATCCGTCACGGCTGGCGTTGGCGAGATGAATCGCGTCATCACGCTGGCCACAAACGAAGGGTTTGAAACCGGCGGCACGTTTGCCGCTACGTTTCAAGGCTTCCAGCAGCAGGCAGGTGACGTAGGTCTTGCCTGCGTCGGTGTCGGTGCCGGTGATGAAGTAAAGGCTCACGTCACTCTTTACCCTCACGCTTCCGAGATTGAACGATCAAATTGATCACTCCGACGACCAACGCGATAAAACAAGCCAAAGGCCCGGCGTCACGCGGACTGCACAACGAGAAGCCGATCACAGCAGCGCCAATCATGATCCAAGAACCGATCACATGTGCGAGTTTGCTGTGACTTCTCATAAGGGTGAATGGGGTTATCCAATCTGCGCAAGAATGGCGGAGGCGATCTTATCGGCCTGGGCTTCGAGGTATTCGACATCGCGGCCTTCGACGAGGAGGCGGATGAGCGATTCGGTGCCGGAATAGCGCAGGAGCACGCGGCCGTAGTCGCCGAGCTTCTTTTCGGTCTCCTTCATGATTTTCTGTGCCTCGACGAGCTGGTCGATCGGCGGCTTGGTGCGCACGCGGAGGTTGCGGGAGCACTGCGGGAATTTTTTCAGGCACTTGCGGAGCTGGCTGAGCGTTTCGCCGGTTTCCTTCATGATGCGCAGCACTTGCAGGCCGGCGATGAGGCCGTCGCCGGTGGTGGCCCAGTCACCGAAGATGATGTGGCCGCTCTGCTCGCCGCCGAGGTTCAGGCCGCGTGAGCGCATTTCTTCGAGCACATAACGGTCGCCGACGCCGGTGCGGATGACGCGTCCACCGAGGCGGGAGACGAGATCGTCGAGGCCGTAGTTGCTCATCACGGTAACGGCGAGCGTGTTCTGTTTCAGCGTGCCTTTGCGCAGCATGGCTTCGGCGGCGATGGCCATGAGCTCGTCGCCGTCGAGAGCGATGGCTTCTTCATCACAGAGAGCGATGCGGTCCGCATCGCCGTCATGCGCAATGCCTGCATGCGCCTGAGATTGACGCACGATGCGTTCGATCTCTTCGGAGTGCGTGCAGCCGCATGCCTCGTTGATGTTGAAACCGTCCGGCTCGGAGTGGAACACCTGCACATCAGCGCCGAGCTGCTCCAAAGCGAGTGCGCTGGTGTAGGAAGAGGCACCGTGGGCGTTATCAAGCGCCACGCGCATGCCATCAAGGCGAACGCCTTCCATCGAGGCGACGGCATGAGCCACATAGCGCTCCACGCCATCAGCAAGCGTAGTGATGCGGCCAATACCGCGGCCTTCGGGGCGTGGCGTGTCTTCATTGCCCAGCACGAGGCGCTCGATGGCGATCTCGGTCTTGTCGTTGAGCTTGTGGCCGTCGCCGTGGACGAATTTGACGCCGTTGTCCTTAAACGGGTTGTGCGAGGCCGAGATGATGACGCCGAAGTTCGCGCCAAGCTGAGCGCTGAGCATCGCCACGGCCGGTGTGGGCAGTTGGCCGGCGAGAATGACATCAACACCGGCGGAATTGAGGCCGGCAGCGAGCGCAGACTCCAGCATTTCGCCCGAAGCACGCGTATCGCGACCAAGCACGACCTTGGGACGTTCCCCGCCCTCCGGTTTGCCGCCAAGCACGACGGCGGCGGCCTGTGCGAGTCGCATGACGAACTCTGGGGTCATAGGGTGACGATTGGCCACGGCACGAACGCCGTCGGTGCCGAAGAACTGGCGCTTTTCAGACATAGGCGCGCGTTCTAACGCAGAACGTCGCCAGTGTCAAAGCCGCGCGGCAGGCGCAGCGGGAGCGGCAGGTGCGGGCCGAGCGCTGGGGTACGGCTGCGTGGAGCGCGCGTCCTGCGCCTTGATCATGTACCAGAATAAAAACGCCAGCAGCAGCGAGATGAGCTTCTCACGCCAGTTGCGGGTGAAGAGTTCTTTAAATCGATGACCCCAGTTCATGACTGTGACTGCCCTCCGGTTCTGCGTCCGTATGGCTCCCGCCGGAGCCTTCATTTAGGATTTCGTTGATGCGCTGACGCAGTTCATCCAGCTCCATGTCGTGTTCGAGCTTGCCCTGATAGCACAGCGAGAGCGCACCGCTTTCTTCCGACACGACCAGCGCAATGGCATCCGTCTCCTCGGAAATGCCCATGCCGGCGCGATGGCGCAGGCCGATGGCGCGGTCTTGGATGTCCTTCTGACTCACGGGAAATACGCAGCCGGCGGCGGCGAGTCGTCCTTGGTCGATAATTGCCCCGCCATCATGCAGCGAGGTCTTGGGATGAAAAATCGTGGTGATGAGCTCCACCGTGATCACCGCATCCATCTCGACGCCGGATTCGGCATACGGTTTGAGATCAATCCCGCGTTTCAACGCGAACAACGCACCGCAACGGCGTGATGAGAGCTGCTGCATGGCTTCCATGAGCACGTCCAGCGCCTCAGGATCGGGCCGGTTGAAGGAAAAAATGCGGCTGCTGCCCAGTTCGGCGAGCACACGACGCAATTCCGGCTGGAAGATGATAACGAGCGCTATGGCGAGGAAGACCGAGAAGCGCTGCAACAGCCCGCTGATGACGGAAAGATCCAGCAGCAACGAAATGAGCGCGAGGCTCAGCAGCAGAACCAGCAGGCCGGTTAGGATGCTGGCACCACGTGTGGCACGGAAAAACAGATAACCATGATACGCCAGCGCGGCGAGGATGATGATCTCCACGCCGTCACGCCAGTGCTCTGTCAAAAAGTCCCACATGCCTTCGTTCCGTGCTGCTGCGTGGGAACGATGGCACGGGGTGGTTCGTTTCTCAAAAGAAGATTCGTTTTGGCGATGGATTGGCGGCGGCTATGGATGCCGCTATGCCTCCAACCGCCTCCAGCACTCCCGCCAAGCCCAAACAGAGCGATCTGTTTGGCACGGTGACGGCTGAGATGGAGACAGGCTCGAGTGAAACGCGTGTTGCACGCGTGCAGCTCGAAGACGCGGGTGCGATGGAGCTGGATTATGGCATTCCCGAGACGCTGGCGGACAAAGTCGTCATTGGAACGCGGGTGATGGTGCCGTTGCAAAACCGGCGGGTGAACGCGGTGGTGCTCGCCTTGCTCGATGAATCGCCCCATCGCGGCAAACTCAAAGAAATTTCCTCGATTATTGGGCAGCGGCCGATGTTCACGCCGGGACTGGTCAAACTGGCACGGTGGATCGCGGAATATTATGTCGTTTCACCACATCAGGTGCTGCGCACGATGCTGCCGCAGGCGGTGCGGGACAAACCGGGCAGTTTCGTGATGGACAGCCATCTCACGCTGGTGAAGGAGCCAGCACCGGCGGAGTTTGAGAAGCTGCGCAGCAAAGCGCCGATGCAGGCGCGGGTGCTGGACATCCTGCGCAGTTGCAAAGGCGAGGCGACGCTCAGCCAGATCCGCCAGGACGTGCCGCGTGCGGCGACGATCCTCAAACCGCTGCTCAAAGCAGGCTGGATCACGCGCAGTGAGGTGCGCGTGGAGCGTGATCCGTTTCATGACGAGCAGTTTTTGCCGAGCCAGCCGCTGACGCTGACCGAGGAGCAGCAGGCGGCGTATGATCGCATCTTGAAGGTGATCGAATCACCCGATAAGGCAAAGCCGATCCTGCTGCATGGCATTACGGGCAGCGGCAAAACGGAGGTGTATTTGCAGGCGATTGCCCGCGTGATTGAGCGTGGGGGCACGGCGCTGGTGCTGGTGCCGGAAATTGCGCTGACACCGCAGACGATTGAGCGCTTCAAGGCGCGTTTTTCGTCGATCAAAGATCGAATCGCCGTGCTGCACAGCAATTTGAGCGACGGCGAGCGCCACGATGAGTGGTTTAAGATTCACGAAGATCGCGCTGACATCGTCATTGGTGCACGGAGCGCGATTTTCGCGCCGCTGGAGCGGCTGGGCATCATCATCGTCGATGAGGAGCATGAGCCGTCCTTCAAGCAGGACGAAACGCCGCGTTATCATGCGCGGGATGTGGCCGTGGTGCGTGGCAGCCTGGAAAAATGCGTCGTTTTGCTCGGCAGCGCGACGCCCAGCCTCGAATCTTTCGAAAACGCCGCCAGCGGCAAGTACGAGGTGCTTCACCTGACGAAACGCACCGATGGCCGCACGCTGCCGCTGATCCGCATCGTCGATATGCGCATGGAGCGGCGCAAAGGCACCGGAACGAGCGTGGCGAATGCTGGCATTCTCTCCGAGAAACTGCGTGCGGCGATCACGTCGCGGTTGGAGAAAAAGGAGCAGACGATTTTGTTTTTGAACCGGCGTGGCTTCAACACCTCGCTGACCTGCCTCGGCTGCGGCGAGACGGTGCAGTGCCAGGATTGCAGCATCCCGATGACGCTCCACAAGCACGAGAACCGCTTGGTTTGCCACGTTTGCGGATCGCGACGGCTGCCGCCGACGAAATGCCCGTCCTGTAGCGAGCCGGGGCTCAAATTCACCGGATTCGGCACCGAACGCGTCGAGGCGGTCGTGCGCGAAGTGTTTCCGCAGGCCCGCATCGCCCGCGTGGACACGGACACGATTCAGCGCAAAAACCAGCTCCGTGACCTGCTGCGGGAGTTTCGGGCGCAAAAGATCGACATCATGATCGGCACGCAGATGATCGCGAAGGGCCTCGATTTTCCCAATGTGACGCTGGTGGGCGTGCTGAATGCGGATCTGGCGCTGAATTTGCCCGATTTCCGTGCCGCCGAGCGCACGCTGCAACTTTTGGTGCAGGTGGCAGGCCGTGCGGGCCGTGGCGAGGTCAAAGGAGAGGTCGTAGTGCAAACCTATGCGCCGCACAGCCCGGCGGTGCAGTTTTCGCGCCACAACGATTTCGAGGGCTTCGCGCAGCAGGAACTGGAGCAGCGCCGTGCGTTTCATTACCCGCCGTACACGCATGTCGTACTGCTCGCGAGCCGGGGAAAACATCAAACGATGGCTGAATTTGCCCTGCAAACGCTGCATCGGCGGTTGTTGGAGGGATTGCCGGAAGGCGTCATCATGGGTGAACCCGCTCCCTGCGCGATGGCAAAGGCCCACGGGCAGTTCCGCTATCAGCTTTTGCTGCGGTCGCCCAAAATCCGCCCGCTTTGCCGCCATATTCAGCAAGTCATTCAGGCGACGAAGCTGCCAGCGGACGTGATTGTGACGTGGGATGTCGATCCAGTCTCACTTTTGTGAATTTTGGCTGGAGAGTGTGAAGAATCGAAGGGGACGTTGACATCACGCATCCCGATTCAATATTCCACGCTCCATGACGACAGCGAAACGCACCCCCTGCCTCCGCCTCGGATGCCTTGCCATCCTGGCCCTTTTGCTTTCAGCGTGCTCGAGCGCGGTGGATGGCCCCGGCGGACGCATTGGAAAGGTGAAGTATTATCACCTGATGCCGAATTACACGCCCCGGAGTCTCGATCCGACGATTTTGTTTGAACAACAACATCACCTCCACGGCGCGGTAACGCAGGCACAGATCATGGACCGCTTCGGTCACTACTACACGGTGTTCTGGAAGGCGGATGACCGCACCGGTCCGGTGACAGTCCGGTTCGAATACCAGCAGGCGCTCTCCGGCCTGAGCAAGCGTGTGCAGGAACAGCTCGTCGATGACATCCACCGCAACAATATTTCCAAATTTCAGGTCACCGGCGAGGAATACCGCAAAAGCGGCCGCGTGATTTGCTGGCGCGTCAGTGTCCTGCGCGGCAAGGAGGAGCTGGTGAGCCAGCAGTCGGCGCTCTGGAATTAACCCTGCACTGCATGACTCCTCCCACTCATATTCTCGTTGGCACCATCGGACGTGTGTTCTGGATGCGGGTGGACGGGCGCGGCACCTTTCAAAACAGCCTGCAGGCCAAGAAAGCGCTCCAGCGGGTGATCGCGCAAGGCACGACCAATCTGGTCGTCGATCTGGAGCGCTGTCCGATGATGGACTCGACCTTCCTCGGCATGCTGACCGGGGCAGCGCTGAATTTGCGTGAAGCGGGCAGCGGCTCGTTGAGCGTGGTGAATGCGAACCAGCGCAATCTGCAACTGCTCACCAGCCTGGGCCTGGACCACATCCTGGAGCTGGACCGCGAAGGCACGCTCTGGCAGGACGAACGCAAGCAAGCCTGCGACGCGCTCCAGCACTGCGGCGAAAGCACCGCCGAATGCAAGGAAGTGCAGACTCAGCATGTGCTGGCTGCGCATCAAGCCCTGGCGGATGTGAGTGATGCGAACGAATGCCGTTTCCATGACGTGATCGAGTTTTTGGCCAAAGAGCTGGAGGCAAGCACGGCTGCTGTTCCCGCCTGAGGCGCCTCCGGATGAGCCGGGCGTGCCGTTTGAACCCATGACCACTGCTCTCCTTGTCCTGATCGTGCTGCTGATGACGGCGGGACTGGTGATGCTGGCAAAGATTGCACGCCAGCAGAAGCGTGCGCTGGTGGCGCTGCGTGCCGAGGAAGAGGCCATCGTGGCCGAGGAACGGCGCATGTTTCATTACCTGCACGATCTCGGGGAGGCGATCTGGCGTGATGACCAGCAAGCCTCGATGTACCGGCTGATCGTTGAAGGTGCGGTGCGCGTGACGCAGAGCACGGGCGGTGCGCTGTATTTGATCGACGAGGCCACGCAGCAGTTGGTGCCGCGGCATTATTCGGACTTCTGCGCCCCGCTCATCGCCGTGCCGGAGCGGGTGCAGCAGCAGATGCAGGAAAACTCATCCACACTGCTGAGCACGCTGCGCATGCATGCGGTGACGATGGATCAGGGGCTGCTGGGTGGCATTTTTACGCAGCAAAAAACGGAACTGATCCCTGACCTCGGTGCCGAGTCACGTCTGGGCACCGCCATTGTCCCGTCGCAGCAAAACGTCATCGCCATGATCGGCCCGCTGAGTTTTGGCACCCGCCAGCTCGGGGTGCTGGCCGTCACTTCGTCCAAAAATTCCCGCAGCTACAACGCGAATGACTTCGAGGTCTTCAACTCATTGATTGAGCAGTCCGCCTTCGCACTGGCGAATGCGATGTCCCACCAGGAGGCGGCAAAAAACCGCATGGACCAGCAGGAACTGCTCAACGCCAGCCAGATTCAAAAAGTGCTGCTCCCCGACCGCGATCCTGAGGTGCCGGGCTTCATCGTGGCAGGCAAGAACATCCCGGCCCGCACGCTCAGCGGGGATTACTTCGATTATTTCAAGCTGCCGGATGGACGCTTCGGCGCGGTGATCGCCGATGTGTCGGGCAAAGGTCTCGGCGCCGCGATGATCACCGTCATGTGTCGAACGCTGATGCGTGCCAAGTCACACACCGCCACCTCGCCCAGCGCCGTGCTGGCAGCCGTGAACCGCCAGATCGCCCCGGACATTCGCGAGGACATGTTCATCACCATGTCCTACGTCGTGCTAGACCAGGATGGATCAAAGCTCACCCTCTCGCGTGCCGGTCACAATGCCGCGCTGCTCTGGCGCAAAGCCACGGGCAAAGTCGAATCGATCCATCCGCCCGGCCTCGGCGTCGGCATTGACAAGGGCGCGGTGTTTGAACGCGTCACCAAGGACGAAAGCTTCGAGATGCAAGTCGGCGACTGCCTCCTGCTCTACACCGACGGTGTTAATGAAGCGATGGACCCGAAAGGCATCGAGTTTGGCGAGGAGCGAGTGCAGGAGGAACTGGCCAAGCATGCCCCGCACGGCCCGAAGGCGGTGATCGGCGGCATTATTGCTGATCTGGAGCACTTTTTGAAGGGTCGGCGCTCACATGACGACATCACCTTGATTGCCATGCAGAAGACGGCATAGTCGCGGCCCCCCAAATACCCGCAAAACTATGACCGAGCCGAGTCCCGAGACGACCCAGCAATTACAGCCTGAAGACGTTGCCAATCCAGAAGTCGCCGCTCCTGCCGAAGAGGCCGCGCCGCTTGATCCCATCGCCGCGCTGACGCAGGAAGTGGATCGCTGGAAAGACCTGGCCTACCGCAGCCAGGCGGAACTGGACAACTTCCGCAAACGTTCCGCCCGCGAAGCGCAAGAAACTCGCGCTTATGCCAATGCAGACCTGCTGCGCGCGCTGTTTCCCATCATCGACAATTTTGACATGGGCCTCGAAGCCGCCCGTGCTGAATCCGAGAAGTCCATGATCTTCATGGGCATGAGCATGGTGAACCGCCAGATCCAGGATTTCCTGCGTGACAGCGGCGTGCAGGAAATCGAAGCGCAGGGCAAAGCCTTCGATCCGAATGTGCATGAAGCCGTGGCCCAGGAGGTCAGTGCCGAAATTGCCGAAGGCACCGTCATCCGCGTGACACGCCGCGGTTACAAGCTCAAGGATCGCATGCTGCGTCCTGCCAGTGTCATCGTTTCCAGCGGTCCTGCTGCGGCGTAACCCTTTTCACATTCACATGGCTGACAAACGCGATTATTACGAAGTCCTCGGCGTCTCCCGCGACGTTTCTCCCGAGGATTTGAAAAAAGCCTACCGCAAGCTCGCGGTGAAATTTCACCCGGACAAAAATCCGGACGACAAGAGCGCCGAAGGCAAATTCAAGGAGGTCGGTGAGGCCTATGACGTGCTCAGCGACGATCAAAAACGCGCCGCGTATGATCGCTACGGTCACGCCGCCTTCGCCGGCGGCATGGGCGGCCCCTCTGCCGGTGGCGGCGGCGGTTTCCACGATCCCTTCGACATCTTCCGCGAAGTCTTCGCCGGTGGCGGCGGTGGCGGCATCTTTGAGCAGTTCTTCGGCGGTGGCGGTGGCGGCGGTGGTCGTCGTCGCGATGGTCCGCAGCGTGGCAGCGATCTGCGTTACGGCATGGAGATCAGCCTCGAAGACGCCGCGCATGGCGTGGAGCGTGAGATCGAATACGAACGCAGCGCTTCGTGCAAACCTTGCTCCGGCACCGGTTCCAACAGCGGCGGTGGCGGCAAAAAAACCTGCCGCACCTGCGGCGGCGTTGGCCAGGTCATCAGTTCGCGCGGCTTTTTCCAGATTCAGCAGACCTGTCCCGATTGCAGCGGCAGTGGCGAGACGATCAGCGATCCCTGTCGCAACTGCAGCGGCACCGGACGATCCAAAGAACGCACCAAAGTGCGCGTCAAAGTGCCCGCCGGCATCGAAGACGGCTCCCGTCTCCGCTCGAGCGGCAACGGCGACCTCGGCGTCAAGAACGGCCCCGCTGGCGATCTCTACATCGTCGTCCAGGTCAAAGCGCACGAGATCTTCGAGCGCGAAGGCAACGACCTGCACTGCGACATGCCACTTTCCTTCGCCACTGCAGCTCTCGGTGGTGAAATCACCGTGCCCACGATGGAGGCCAAGGCTGCCGTCAAAGTCCCCGCCGGCACGCAGAACGGCACCACCTTCCGTTTGCGTGGCAAAGGCATGAAAATCCTTGGCGAAGACCGCTTTGGTGATCTCTACGTCCACGTTCAGATCGCCGTGCCGACGAAGCTCAACGCCGAGCAACGCGAAAAGCTCGATGAATTCGCCCAATCTCTCGGCGAACAAACTTCTCCGATGGAGGAGAGCTTCTTTGAGAAAGCGAAGAAGTTTTTCCGCTAGCCTGCCATGACCACCCGCGACCTGCTGACCCTGACGAAGTTCCGCCTCAGTGCGCTCGTCATTGTCACCACGTTCGTCGGTTTCTGGCTGCGTGCGCCCAAGGGTTTCGACGGCTGGCTGCTGGTGCATACGATCATTGGCAGCACGCTCGCCGCGTTCGGTGCCGCCGTGTTCAACCAGCTCATGGAGATCGAGCCGGACTCGCGCATGCAGCGCACGGCGGATCGGCCGCTGCCCTCCGGGCGCGTCAGTCCTTCCACCGCCTTCGGCATTGGCTGGCTGCTCAGTGCCTGGGCGCTGATTCATCTCACCATTCGCGTTAACATGGAGGCTGCGGCGCTCACGGCACTCACACTGGCGGTGTATCTCTTCATCTACACGCCGCTGAAGCGCCAAAGCGCCACCAACACGCTCGTTGGCGCGGTTTCAGGTGCGTTGCCGCCGCTCATCGGCTGGGCTGGAGCTGCTGGACCGCTGCCCGCTTCAGTCACGCCGCATTTTCGCTGGGAACTCATGCTCGAACCCGGCGCGATCTATCTGTTCCTGCTGCTGTTCCTCTGGCAGCTTCCGCATTTCCTCGCCATCAACTGGATGTATCGCGACGAGTATCGCAAAGGCGGCTTCGTCATGCTCGCCAATGATGACGAAGAAGGCGCGCGCACCTCGCAACATGCGCTCGCATATGCGGTCAGCACCGTGCTGCTCATGTTTTATCCGGTCTATGCCGGTGCGGCGCATGCGTGGTGGTTTCTGCCGCCGGCGCTGCTGCTCAGCGGCTGGTTGTGTGTGCTCGCGCTACGTTTCAACCGGCTGCCGGAGCGTCCGACCGCGCGCAAACTTTTCTTCTGCACGCTGATGTATCTCCCGGCCATTCTGCTCGTATCCATTCTCGCCTGGAAACGTGCCTAACCCGTCACCGCCATGAATGAATCTCCCGCACGCACCAAATTAAGTCCCTGGACCATCTGGGCCCCCATCATCATCGCCGCCCTCGGCATCGTCGTTTTCTACAACTACCTCATCTATCGTTCCCGCATCGACAAGGTGGACCGTCCGCCCGTCATCGGCCGTCTCGAAAAAGACCTCGAACTTACCGAGCGCAACGGCAAGACCGTCCATCTCGCCGACTTGAAGGGCAAGGTGCTCGTCATCTCCTGGGTCTTCACCCGCTGTCCGCGTGGTTGCGCCGCCGTGATCGCGAAACTAAAAAAACTGCATGGGGAATTCGCCAACGAACCCAATTTGCAGTTCCTCAGCTTCACGCTCGATGCCGAGGACACGCCGGAGATGATGAAAAAATTCGCCACCACGCTCGGCATCGCGGACGACGCCAACTGGTGGTTCCTCAACGGTGAAAAAGAAACGGTGCGCAAGTTCATGACCAGCCAGGTGCAGTTCCGCCCCGTGCAGGACATGCCTGCCGCTGACCGCCTCTCGCCCGATGACAAATACATCCACGATCTCCGCGTCGCCGTCATTGACCACCTCGGTCATGTGCGTGGCCTGGCGGATATTTTGAATCCCGATCCCGAGTTCGCGAAGTTCTGGGATGAAAAACTGCGCAAAGACCTGCGCTACCTGCTGAGCGAACAAAAAAAGACCCCCTACCAGCCTGCTGGCACGAAATAAGCCATGACCGTCCTCGAACTTCCCAAGCTCTACACGATCTTCAACGGCTGCGCTTTGCTGCACATCTGCTTAGGCCTCGCGATGATCAAGATCGGCCAGAAGAAGGCCCACATCGCTAGCATGATCATCGCGCTGTTGTTCTCCACCGCGTTTCTCGGCTGCTACCTCTATTACCACTACCACGCCGGTCATGTGAGGTTCGCCGGCACGGGTCTCACGCGTCCGATCTACTTCGCCATCCTGTTCACGCACATCCCGCTGGCCATCCTGACAGTGCCCTTAGTCATCATGACGGTTGTGCCGGCGGTGAGTCAGCGCTTCGACCAACACAAGCGCATAGCCAAGTGGACCGTCCCCGTCTGGCTCTACGTCTCCGTCACCGGCATCATCGTCTATCTGATGTGCTACGTGTGGTACGGCCCGCCGATTCGCGGGTGATGTAGGTTGGGTGTGTGCTGCGTCAAAGGCATGCGCTGGCTCTACAGATTGCTTCGCAGTACCGCCCGACGGTTTGGAGTATTCTCGGTCCTTTTCGTGACCGCAATCAGACGGGCGGGCTGTCGCCACACTCGTCCTACGACTGGCTCACTCCTCAAACTTCCACGACTTGCGCTTCGGCGGTTTGAGGTCTGTGCGGCCGTTTCGCTGCCGAAACACATCGAACACAATGTCGGAGCCGTCCGCCTTCATCTGATGTACCATGCGCAGCAACTCACCGAGCCTGCCTTTCGGAAACCCCGCCTTGTTCGCGAACCAGCCGAGGTATTCCGCCGGAATGTCGTAAACCGGCACCCCGTTGGGCGGGAAATGCTGCGGCCCGTATTTGCCGAACGGCATGAACGTGCGCCCGATCTCCGCCAGATCGGCACGCATGCGTTCAGCGAGGTCGTCCACGGCTCTGCTAACGTTTCTTCCCG
>JAYVIO010000221.1:0-12114 GCA_043770175.1 Verrucomicrobiales bacterium
TGCTCCCATCCACCAGACTCCTGGCAGCGGGATTTACCGAGAGTAACGACAACTTCTGTTTTTGCAAACAGCCAAATGCATTCTCTGCGAAAACGATAACGGGAGACTCGGCAGGAGAAAAAATCGGGATAACCAGAATGTCAGGCTTTCCAGCAACCGGTTCAGCCAAACGGCCCGCTGTCTCCCAGCCCGTAGGCATTCCCGATGATCTCCCCATCATCCTCCTCGAACAAAATGCGCAGCGGCCGGCAGCACACCTCGCAGTCGTAGTCCACATCACACGGAATCTCGCTGAACGAAGGCGCTGGCACGTCGAACTCCTGAAAGCAGCTCGGGCAGGTGACAGTGGTGGTGTGCATGGCCTGCTTCTACTTCAATCCCGCCAGATACGCGATCACATCCGCCGCCTCCTGCTCGGTCATCGCTTGCAGCAGACCTTCAGGCATCAAGGACATGGGTTCGACTTTCTGGCTGCGGATTTGAGTGCGCTCGAAGGTCTGTGGCTGACCGGTGGGGAGTTTGAGAGTCACGGCGGTGTCGCCGGGATTCACGACGAAGCCGGTTTGCACGCTGCCGTCCTTCAAAGCGAGCACCCAGGTTTCATAACCCTTCGCGATGGCTTTGGATGGCTGATGCAGGCTTTCGAGGATTTGCTCGCGTGTCAGCCGTGCGCCGACCTTGCTCAAATCCGGGCCGAAATCGCGGCCGGTGCCATTGATGATGTGGCAGGCGAGGCAGGCGGCCATTTTGCCAGTCATGCTGACGAGTTCAGCACCACGTTTGGCATCGCCTTTGGCGGCGAGGAGTTTCTTCGTGTCGAAATTCATGCCGAGGGTCTTGAGGCGCTGGTCGGGCGGCAGGAAGCGTTCGAAGTAGCAGGCGATTTCGGGATTGGAATGCTTCGTGAGTGCGGGGTCGAACGTGGCTTCGTTTTTTGCGATGGAGTTGGCGAGCAGAAGCGCGTCGGAAGGCGTCTCTATTTTGGAGGGGCGACGAGTCGTCGCCCCTCCTGAAATCCAGTCCCACAGCAGGCGAAACCCATTCGGATCGACCTCACGGGCACCAATCATCGGCATGTGGCCGTTGCCGCTTCTCGCGATGCGGGCCAGCAGCACGCTCTGCTCCGGTTTGCCGGGTGAAATCACACGAGCATCAGTGAGAGCAAGATCACCCCGCACCGGCTTCTCATTCTGCATCAACGTCTCCGCCGTGGGGAGATCGGCATTCACCATGAGTTGCACGCTACCGCCGCCGTGGCGGCGATGGCAATGCGCACAGTTCGCGTGGAGCCAGGCGCGGGCTTTGGATTCAAGCTCTGCCTTGTCATCGTGACTGGAGACGAGGCGGTTCTTCAAACGCTCGAAGAACGGACCGTTGCAGAGTGCAGCGGCCTCCTCGGGCTTTTTGCCGCTGATGCTGACGAGTTGGTCCGGTTGGAAGCCGAGCGCGAAGCCGCTCCAGTTGTTGTGGCAGCGGGCGCACTCGGCGCGGCCATGGATGCGCCAGGGTTGCTTGTCGATGATGAACTCCTCACCGTCCACGCCGACGAGTTCGGCATCGGTGCCCTGGTCGTTCCAGCGGTAGGAGTAGCCATTCCACGTCTCGCCATCAAAGTGCAGCACCTGGGTCTCGATCTTTCGGGCGGGTAGTGCAACCGTCCCGGTTGCATCAGACAACCGGGACGGTTGTCCTACGGTGATCGTGCGGGCCAGGACAGAATCGGCGGGCCATTCGACTTTGTAGTTTGGTTTGTCGGCAGGGCCGCTGACGGTGGTTTGGATGCTTTTCCCTTCGGACAGCGCCACAAATCGCTGCGCCTTCGCGCCGTCCTGCCACATCGGCTCGGCGATCTCAAAGGGCAACACGCCTGCGGCGGGCGTTTGCGCGGCGGTGTCAGTGAAGAGGCCGGTTTGGCTGAGTTTGCGCGGAAACTGGCTGGGTTTGCCGACTGCGGGATTTTTCGATAGGCGGTAGATGCGCGTGTCTTTTTCCCAATTCATCCAATACAACTCACCGTCGTCGCTGAGGCCGAAAGTGGCGATCTTGTGCGGCGTGTCGGCGATTTCCTCGCGGCGCGTGACTTGCGTGCCGTCATGCCAGAGCGCCCAGATTTTACCGGTTTCGTAGTCGCCGTAGATATAGGCGTCGCGCAGCTCGGGAAAACGTGAGCCATGATAGACGTAACCGCCGGTGATGCTCGCGGCCTCGGTGTGCGGATGCGCGGCGACGGGCGGGATGATGTCGCCGGGACCCTTGGTTTCCGGCATGATGGGCTGGCTGGCCTCCATCGCGCTCCAACCGTGATTGCCGCCTTTCGGCACGAGATGAATCATCTCCCATAGCTCCCAGCCGACGTCACCGCACCACAGTCGGCCTTTTTGGTCGAAGCTGATCTTCCACGGATTACGAAAGCCGAAGGCGTAGATCTCCGGCATGGCTTTCGGCGTCTTGAGAAACGGATTGTCCTTCGGAATCGCATAAGCCTTGCCGTTCTCCGCATGATCCACGTCGATACGCAAGATGGAGGAAAGCAGGTCGCTCAAATCCTGTCCCGTCTTCAGCGAATCCGGCGGCGAGGGCGCGGTGGCATCGCCGGTGGAGATGTAGAGCATGCCGTCGGGGCCGAATTGAATCGAAGCGCCGTTGTGGCCGCCGCTCTGCCACGTCAGCAGCACGGCTTCCGATTTCGGATCGAGCACCGGCGGCTCCTGCTGCGTGAGTTTGAAACGCGAGAGCTTGGTGCCATCTAGTACTTTGTCGCCATACGCGTAGGTCAGGAAGACATAGCCGTTCTTCTGCCATTGCGGATGAAACGCGATGCCATACGCATGCTGGAGCAGTGGATGATCCGGCTTGAGGTCAATGAGCAGGTCTTTCGCCGCTGTGTCTGGCGAATCCTTGAAGCTCCAGATCTTCCCATTCTTCTCCACGGCGACAAAACGATGCGCTCCCGGAACCGAGATCATCTCCAGCGCGTCATTCAGCGTGATCTGTGTGAAGACCTGCTCGGGCACATACGGCTTCGGTGCCTCTGGTGATCCGTGAATGCGTGAGGTGGTCCACTGGGCACTGGCAAACGAACTGGTGGCGAAAAAAATGATGGCTCGAAGCATGAAAACATCATGCCGTGTTCGCCGGTGAGATGGCAAGTCAGAATTCAGCGCTTGTCGCAGTGCGGTCAGCACGTTCACGACATCGCCATACGAACGGATCTTGTAGGTGTCGGAGCGTGTTACGAGATGCGGGGCGAGCGCCAGCAGCGAGAAGTCGGCTGGAGTGCATATGAGACACGCACTTCCCAAGATCTGAAAACGGGCGCGGTGCGTGTATTCTGACCTTGCCTGGCTCTCCAAGCTTGATTTTTGCGTCCTTGCCACGCTTGAGGCTTGTGCTTGCCGCACTGGCTTTGGTAGTTTGATTGCATGCACGCTTCATCGCACCTCGCGCGTTTTTTTGCCGCCGCTCTGCTGGCTTTCAACCTCGCCGCAGGTCAAAACGCCACCCGTCCGGTGGTGCTGAACAAGAATCTGCCGCTGCGCAGCGGCACGGAGTTGCGCGAGAAACGTGAGATCCGCGTCGAGAGCGGCCGCTCGAAGCAGGTGAACGCCAAGGAAACCACCGAGGTGAGCACACGCTATGTGCAGCGTCTGAACTTGGTGCGCCGCATCGCTGGAGCCGGCACGGAGGAGATCCGCGTGGCTGAGTTTTTGACCGAATTGGTGCATTTCATGGGACCCGTGCCTCCACCGAACGAACAAGCGTCCTCGCTACTCTCCAAAACGCTGCGGGCCCGCAAAAGCGCCGGACGCTGGGACTACGACCTCGCCCAAGGCAAGCCCACGCCAGATGAACGTCAGACGCTCGACAATCTCGCCTTCACCGCCGGGTTGCTCGATGTCCTGTCGCTCTGCATCGGCCCTGACCCGCACAAGCTGGGTGAAACCTGGAAAACCGAAATCCCCGCTCCGCGTGGCAAGGCAATCGGTTTCGTGGTGCCGAAGGACATCGCATGCACTTTTGTCGGTCTTGAAGACAAACCGGACGGGCCGCATGCCACCATCGCCATCACCGGTGGCCTCAGCCTGGAGCGCCCCATGGGCTACAATTCGCATGTCGAGATCACCTTTGAGGCCACCGTCATTCGCCGTCTTTCCGACATGCTCGATGAGGACACAAAAATCAAAGGCACCTACACCCTCAAGGGCGAGGCGAACCTCGTTGGTATCGGCAAAGCCCAGCTCGACTTCAACTACCCCTTCAACCTCACGCGCACCTTGAAGATCGAGCCCAAATAGCCGGCATCTCGTAAAAATTTGTCATTCCACATTCGACATTCATCATTCTTTCTCCTTCTTCCCGCCCTCAATTCAACCACACCTACACCATGCCACGCCCAGTCACACTCTTCACCGGCCAGTGGGCCGACATGTCCACCGACACCATTTTGCAAAAGGCCAAGTCCTTCGGCTACGACGGTGTCGAACTCGCCTGCTGGGGCGACCACTTTGAAGTGGACAAGGCCGATCAGGCCTACTGCGATGCCAAGCGCGCCAAACTGAAAGCCGCCGGCCTCCAGTGCCACGCCATCTCCACCCACCTCGTCGGTCAGGCCGTGTGCGACAACATTGATCCCCGCCACGCGCAGATCCTGCCCGGCCACATCTATGGCGATGGCAATCCTGAAGGCGTCCGCCAGCGTGCCGCCGAAGAACTCATCAAGACCGCACACGCCGCCAAGCGTTTCGGCGTCAGCGTCGTCAACGGCTTCACCGGCAGCAGCATCTGGCACCTCGTCTATTCCTTTCCGCCAAACCTCCCCGGCCAGATTGATGCCGGTTACGCCGACTTCGCCAAGCGCTTCACTCCGATCTTCGACGAGTATCAGAAGCTCGGCATCCGCTACGCACTCGAAGTACATCCCACCGAGATCGCCTTCGACATCGCCAGCGCCGAGCGTGCGCTCCAGGCCGTCGATTACCATCCCGCCTTCGGTTTCAACTACGACCCCAGCCACTTCGGCTACCAGGGCGTCGATTACGTGAAGTTCCTCTACAAGTTCAGCGACCGCATCTTCCACGTCCACATGAAGGACGTCTCCTGGGGCATCGGTGACGGCACCGCCGGCGTCTTCGGTGGCCACGTCGATTTCCACAAGCCGAGCCGCTACTGGGACTTCAAGTCCGTCGGCCGCGGCAAGATCAACTTCGAACTCATCATCCGCGCCCTCAACGACATCGACTACGGCGGCCCACTGAGCGTCGAATGGGAAGACGGTGCCATGGACCGCGAATTCGGCGCCGCCGAATCCGCCGCCTTCGTCAAGAAGATCGACTTCCCGCCTTCGAAGATCATCTTCGACGCGCAGTTCGCGGAGGCGAGCAAGTAGGGCAGGCATCCTGCCTGTCACGCGTGCGGCGGGCATTCTGCCCGTCCGACGATCTGACCTCTCTCCATACCCACACGGGCCGGGATCATTTCCCGGCCCGTTTTTGTTCCTCAATTCACGGCAACGTCAGCATTGCTTCCTTCTGCGCCAGTTCGCGCTGACGCCCATCGAAGGACAAAAACTCAGTGGCTTTCAGATCAAGGGCCGCAGCGACGTGCAGAATATCCATCGCACCAAAGGTCGCCTGCAAGGTGTGGTGCAGGCTCAGGCGATGTGCCAGTGGCAGCACCCGATGCAGCGGTGCTTCGCGCCGTTCGATCAATCCTTCTAGAATCGCACGATGAATGCCATGAATCCAGCGTCTGGCCTCCGCCACACTGCATTTGCCGCCCAAGGGGAAGCCGCGAATCGTGTTTTCCGCTTCGAACAGAGCCAGTCGTGTGGCGTGGATGGCCCCGTCACGCTGGCTCCACCATCGCCAGGCCTCGCGATTGTGCTCGTCTGCCGGTGCAAAGGCGGCAACGAGAAAGCTCGCATCCGCCACCGGCTTCATGACGCCCGGCGTGACTTGATCAGTTCACCCACCGCATCAAAGCCGGTTTCGCCCGGCTTCAGCATGAACTCCCCCGCAAATCGGGCGATCCTGTCGCTCACGGATTCACGAACAGGTTTCCTAGGAGTGCGCCGTGTGGCTTGGGATGAAGGGCGTTTGGAAATAGTCTTCATGGTATATGGCTACCTCCGACTCAGACGTTTGGCAATCACCAGCAAGGGGCGCGCGACGGATAAGTCACCCCACTATGCGGTTCCGAAAACCAGGCCTTCACCGGGCAGCCGAGCAGCACATCCGCGAGACGGCGCTTCGGCTTGGCCTCATCCGCAGCGACGAGCAGGTGATACTCGCCTTTGCCGATGCGCTCGATCTCCCAACGCTGGCCGGGCTTGATTGCGTCGGCTTCGCGGAAGATCGCAGGAATCTCAAGGAGTTCGTTGGCTGAGATGGTGGCTGTCATGCAGGGCAAACCTGCCTGCCATTTTACTCGTCGGCATTGCGTCGGAACCGTGAGACGACGGCTCCATTCTTTCGGGAATGTTGTAATCACACAACGCTCGCGCTCAATGCATGTCTGAGGCCTCGTGAATCCCCGCATGTCTCCCGCTGTTGACGGCCGCAACGAACTTCTAGTCCAACAGGCTCCGCCTGAACTGGCGGCAGCACTCAAAGGTCTTGATCTGCCAGCAGCAGACGTGCTGTTTGCTCTGCCGAGTGACTTGGAACACAGCGGCATCCCGCGAGCGGGTTGGCTGCTGGTGACGCCGACGGCGCTGCATGTCTTCCATCTAGCGGAGTCGGGTGAGGCGGAGCAGGTCGCGGAGTTTTTAGTCAAGGACGCGGACAAAGTGCGGCTGCTGCAGACGGTGGGCAGCGCGTGTGTGCAGTTGCGCATCGGCGGCACCTATGTGGACGTGGTGCGGCTGAGCAATGGACTGCGTGAGATGTATGGCCGTGGTGTGGCGCAGATCCGGCGCCTGCTGGAGGGGGAGGCGTTTCAAGCGGAGGCTTTGCGCAGCCGCAGTGAGACCATTTGCGCGGAGTGCCATCTACCCTTGCCCGCACCGAAGGCACCGTGTCCGCGCTGTGCCCGCAAGGGCGGCATCCTGCGCCGCACCTTTGCGCTCATGCGGCCGTATATGGGGGCGATTTTGCTGCTGCTCGTGGTGATGATGGGCGGGGTGTGCCTGGATCTGGTGCCGCCACTGCTGACGCGGATGCTGGTGGATGAAGTCATCACGCCGCGCCTGCACCTCGACTGGCTGCCGTGGATTTTAGGCGGACTGGTGGCGGCAAGCGCCTGCCGCATGCTGCTGAACATCGTGATCGGCCGCACCAGCAGTTTCGTCGGCACCCGCATCACCAAGGAACTGCGTGAGCGCGTGCAAACGAAGCTGCTGGGCCTCAATGTTGACTATTACAACCGCCACAGCGCTGGCAGCCTCATGAGCCGGGTGCTCAATGACGTGGATTACTTCCAGGGCTTCGTCAGCCAGATGGCGCAGGGCTTTCTGCTCAATGTGCTGCTGGTGTTCGGCATCGGCACGACGTTGTTTGTGATGAACTGGCGGCTGGCGCTGTGGGTGATGGTGCCGATTCCTTTTGTACTCATCGGCACGGCGGTTTACTGGAAGGTCATCTATCCGCGCTACTACCGTGTGTGGGACAGCCAGAGCAAGATGGCGCAGTCGCTCACGGGTTTGCTGCAGGGCATCCGGCTGGTGAAGGCATTCGGCCAGGAGGAGCGTGAGCGCAGCCGCTTTGCCAAGTCCGCCGGCTATGTGCAGAGCGCGAAGCGTTCGCTGGAAATGAGCGCAGCCACCTTCAATCCGATCATGGGCTTCATCTTCGGCCTCGGCGGCCTCATTGTGTGGAATGCGGGCGGGCGTGATGTGCTGGCTGACAAAATCACGCTCGGCACGCTGATGGCTTTCTTTGCGCTGCTGGGCATGTTTTATAGCCCGGTGCAGTCTTTGAGCATGTTCTCGAGCTGGCTCACGGGTTTCATCGCCGCCGGTCAACGCGTGTTTGAAGTGCTTGATTCCACCAGCCAGCTCGATGAACCACGCGAAAGCCGCCGCCTGATGGATCTGCAGGGCCGGGTGGAGCTGCGCAACGTGACCTTCGGTTACGACCCCTACTCGCCAGTGCTCAAAAATGTCAGCCTCACCATCGAGCCGGGCCAGTTCGTCGGCATCGTTGGCAAAAGCGGCTCCGGCAAGACCACGCTGGTCAATCTCATCTGCCGCTTCTACGATCCGCAGGAGGGCCAGGTGCTCATCGATGGCGAGGACGTGCGCGAACTCGGCACCGATGCCCTGCGCGAGAACATCGGCCTCGTGTTGCAGGATCCCTTCATGTTTCGCGCCTCCATCGCCGACAACATCGCCTACGGCCGTCCGGATGCCTCGCCGCTGAGCATCATTCAGGCGGCGCGTGCGGCGAATGCGCATGATTTCATCGCCAGGAAAACTGCCGGCTACGACACCAAGCTCGGAGAAAACGGTGCCGGACTCTCCGGCGGAGAGAAGCAGCGCATGAGCATCGCTCGTGCGCTGCTCACTGATCCGGCGATCCTCATCATGGACGAGGCAACTTCCGCCGTGGACACCGAGAGCGAGCAGGAGATCCAGCGCGCGCTCTCCCACGTTTGCAAAGGCCGCACCACCATCGCCATCGCCCACCGGCTCTCCACTTTGAAAAATGCGGATGTGATTTACGTCATGGACGAGGGCCGCCTGGCCGAACACGGCCCGCACGAGGAACTCATGGCCAAAGATGGCATCTACGCCCGGCTCGTGAAGATTCAAACCGCCCTCACCCGCCTCGAAGCTGCATGAACAAAGCACTATCCAACATCATCCCCCTGCCCATGCCCGCCAATCCCGGCGGTGTGCGCCGTCTGGTGCCACAAAGCACTTCCCTGCATCGCAGCGAGCTTGGTGTGCTGACTTGCAACATCGTCGGCGACCGCACTTATGAAGGCGTCACCGCGGTGCGCCTGTTTCCGATCACGTTTGGCGACCAGTTCATCTCCCTGCGTTACACCGATGAAGCCGACAAAGGCCGCGAAATCGGCATCATCGAGCGCCTGCAGGATTTTCCCAGCGATGCGGTGCAGCACATCCTTGGCAGCCTGGATCGGCATTACCATGAGCGCGTCATCCAGCGCATCCTCAAAGTCAAACAGCGTTACGGTCAGCTCTTCTTCACCGTGGAGACCGCCACCGGCGTTGTTGAGTTCGTGATGCCTTGGCGGCACGATCGCGCAGAAGAATACGGCAGCCAGGGCCGCGTGCTGCTCGACTCACTGAACAATCGCTACCTCATCCCCGACCTCGAAGCGCTGGCAACGAAAGAGAAACGGCTGCTGCTCACCTACATCTACTGGTAGCCCCGGCGCTTCACTTCACCGCCTTTCGCAGTTCCATCACCGTGCCGATGATGTGCTCTTCCGTCTTGTCGCTCCAGCGCGTTGGGTGCGTGCCGTAGATCATCGCGCCGCCGCCTTCGTAGCCGCCTTCCTGCCAGATGCGCAGACTGGGGATGTAGGCCATCACATCGTTGGTGTAGCCGCTCACCCACACGATCGGATCCTTGATATCGCGTTTGAGCCGCAGCGAGTAATCAACGACGACTTCGCCGCCAAGCGTGACCCAGGTGAGGTCATTGCCGAGGCGCAGCACCTGCACGGGATACGGATAAGTCGCTGGCAGCGGCCCTTCGTCGGCGATGCGTTGCAACACACGCGTGGCATGCGTGGACTTCCATTTGTCGGTGGACTTCTGCTCTTCAAGAAGCTGCTCCTTGGTCGGCAGCTTGTCGTAAGTGAGCGGGATCTCGCGATACGCGGCGCGGATAGGGCCGGTGAGGCGTTTCATGTTTGTGCTAAGCGCAGCTTCGACCGATGTGGCGAGTGATTTGCCGTGCGTCTGTGCGAGTTCCATCGTGCGGCGCGGATAGGGGTTCTGATCGCCGCTGCAACCGTTCGCAAACATCGCCACGGCATCGGGATGCGCTTTTTCCAGCTCCTGCTGCGCGTAACCGGCGTAGTCGCCGCTGAACTTCTGATGGCCGAGCGTCGTGCAGTGGCATGAATAGCCAAAGATGACGGCGATCTCTTTGCCTTCGCCACTCGTGGCCTTCAACACCGGCACGGTTTGATCCACCGGCCCGTTGGGATTCGGGAAATTGTTCCAGCCGCCTTTGCCATCCGGCGTGCGGCGGTTCATCGACACACCGCAGCGGGCCGTGCTGTAATCGAGGTGCGCAGGCACGGATTGCTTCAACGCCTCACCAATCAACCGTACCAGCGTGTCCTCCAGTTTCGCCGTGTATTCCGCCGCCTCCTTCTCACGTAGCGCCACGTCATCCGCCCCGTGAATGCGGCTCGTGCGCAGTTCCGGCCCGCTGTGCGTGTGCGAGGCATTGATGGCGAGGTTTGCCGGTTCGATGCCGTGTTCCTTCTTCACCCGCTCCGCGACGGCGAGACGCAGATTTCGTGGCACACCGATCAAATCCATCGTCACCAGCGCAAATTTCGCTCCCGCTTCATCCGTGAGCACAAACGCCTTCGCGAACAGATCCAGTTCCACACCTTCGGATGGTTTCGTGCGTGCCGCATAACCCGCCATCCACATCGGTTTCTCCGGCGTGATTTTCGCCGAGGCCGCGCCCGCCTTCCAAACCGTTGGTTCAGCCACCGGAGCAGCAGCGATGACAAAAACAGCGAGGAGGAAGGGCAGCCAGAGTTTCATGCACATGGGTAAGCGCTGGCTTCTGTGCTTCTTTCCTTGCCTTGGCGATTCCAAACCGGAAGAATCGCCACATGAAAATCAGCGTGCAGTTTCCGGTGCGTGTGTGGTTGGTGGTGATCGTCGTCCTTTTCGCCGTTCGTGTCATCTCAGCGGGCATCGTTCGCAGCGGCCCCATCCCCACCCGTGATCAGGCCATCGGTGATCTCACGCGGGCGACACCGCTTGAACGCGCGGCCTTCGAGGATGACACGGCGTTTTTCCAACCCATCCGCAAGCCGACGTCGGGTGACTGGCTGGCCGAGCATGATGAGCCGGGCCAGACCGTTCTCGAGTATCGCCTCGGCTTGTCTGCTTTGAAGCCGGAACCGGAACAGAAGGCGCTCTACATGTTGCCGCTCGGCCAGTTCCAATCTGGCACCACGCCGTCACTCGCCAAGCTCCGTGAATTTTGTGCCGCCTTTTTCGGCATGGAGACGCGGCTGCTGGGATCCACTCCGTTGGACAAGGTTCCCGCCAAACGTCGCATGTTTGGGCGCCCGCCCAAGCTTCAGCTTCAGACCACCGACATCTTGGAATGGCTGCCCGGCATCAAGCCCCGCGACGCCTATTCGATCGTCGCGGTGACGATGGAAGACCTGTATCCTGGTGAGGCATGGAATTTCGTCTTTGGTGAGGCGACACTGCAAGGCGGCGCGGGCGTCTTCAGTTTTGCGCGATACGATCCCGCATTTTACGGCGAGAAGCGCGACGAGCAGACGCAGGCGCTCATTCTGAAACGAAGTTGCAAGGTGCTGGCGCATGAAACCGGACACATGTTCGGCATGATGCATTGCGTGTTCTATGAATGTCTCATGAATGGCTCGAATCATCTCGGTGAGACCGATGTGCAACCGATGCATTTGTGTCCCGTTTGCCTGCGCAAACTGCAACTCAACGCTGGTTTCGATTTTGTGAAGCGTGAGGAGTTGCTGCTCAAGTTTTATGAGACCAACGCCATGGAAAACGAGACCGAATGGACACGTCGCAGAATCGAAAAAATGCGTGCAGCGAAGTGAGCCGGCCTCACCACAGCTTCCATGCGACGAGTTGCTTGTCGTCCCGTGCAAATATCCGGTTTCCAGCGAAGGCCGGATGCGCCCAGGTTTTACCGATGATCTGCCAGCGTGCCAGTTCCTCGCGCTTTTCGGGCTTGAGCGTCACATAGACGAGTTCGCCGCTCGCATTGAGCAACGCGGCGAGATTTTTTGCTTCATCCATCCACACGAGACTCATCTGCGGATTGCTGTCCTTTGGGGTGAGCGTGTTGTCATCGCTCCAGAGGATTTTGCCGGTCTTCAATTCGAAGGCTTGCAGGCCGCGTTTCTTGTCGAGCATGTAAGCGATGCCGTCTTTGAACAACGGGGCCGACATGAGGCCGC
>JAYVIO010000222.1:0-33752 GCA_043770175.1 Verrucomicrobiales bacterium
TTCTGTCTTGCGATAACGCTTCATGGCCCCTTTTATGGCTCACGATTGGGCTCAGTGAAAGCGTTGCCTGGGGAAAAGAGGTTTCCAGAGGTGCCCTTAAGACAGCTTAAATAATTGCGGGGTTTTAATGGGGTAAAAACCTCAAATAAATCGAAACCAACCTTGACCCCGGGGTCAGGTTGGAATTAGAATGCCGTTATTACCCGGTTATAATTGGATGGCCCGCCCCTCAAACACCTTCGACTCCTTGTCACTGACGATCGCGATCACCCCGCAGATCAAGCAGTACCTCGAAGACATGACCTTGAAGGGCACGTTCGGCAGCAGCCCCGCCGAGGCGGCGCGGATGCTCTTGAGCAATGGGATCGATGGCATGTTGAACACGGGGGCTTTGGACCGACGCAAATGGACGCTCAAGGACGGCGAACTCGTCCTCGTCACGACAGATCAACCTTCCCTCTCATCATGACTCTGCAACTCGATCTTCAAGCCGATTCCACCGTCTTCTCCACTCTCGTGGAGGTCGAAATGACCGACACCGACCGCAGCCTCAAGGGCAACTGGAAGTCCGAAACCCGCCTCTCGATGCTCTCGCACGAGATCACCCGCTACATGCCGGAACTAGCCGCCATGCTCGCCCAAGGCGGCAGGCGCAAGATGCTGGCGGCTTGATCCCTTTTTAGCGCTAGAGCGTGATTTTCCGGGTGGCAGCAGGCGATTGCAGCCCATCATGCAGGCCATGCCGCCCGCTGCTTTCCACACCACGCGCTGGACCCGCGTCTGCGCGGCCAGGCTGGACTCCGAAGACGGCCGGCGGGCGCTCGCGGATCTGTGTGATGCCTATTACGAGCCGGTGCTGGCCTTCCTGCGCTGCGAGCTGCGGGAGGCGGACGCAGCACGCGATGCGGCGCATGCGTTTTTCGAGCAGATGCTCTCACATGGCGGCATGCAGACGGCGGAGCCGGAGCGCGGGCGGTTCCGGTCGTATCTGCTCGCCGCAGTGAAGCATTTTGTGTCCCACCAGCGCGAAGCGGCGAGGCGGCAGAAGCGCGGCGGTGGCGTGCCTCATACCGCTTTGGATGGAACCGAGGCCCGGCAGGTTCCCGACGCGCGGAAAACTGCCCCGGACCACGAGTTCGACCGCCAGTGGGCGCTGGCGGTGCTGCGGCATGCGCTTGACCGCTTGCGGCGGGAATGCGCCGCCGAAGGCAAGGAAGAGGTGTTTGTCCATCTGCAGCCCTGGCTCAGTGGCGAGGCGGAGACTGGTGATCAGGCGGCGCTGGCCGCCACGCTTGGCATGAACCTCAATTCCCTCAAATCCCACGTCCATCGTCTGAAGCGGCGCTTCCGTGTGCTGGTGAAGGAGGAAATCGCCGGCACGCTGGTGAAAGGTGGCAGCGTGGCGGACGAACTGGCGGTGCTTTTTGCCGCTCTGCGAAAAAAATTGACATTTTTTCCGCAACCGTCCCGGTGTATTCACGTCAAGCCACCCCATGAGCGATTCCACACCGTCCGCAAGCACCCGCCCGTGTCCGAACTGCGGCGCCGCCATCGCCGCCGATGATGCCAATGGCCTGTGCGGCGCCTGTCTCATGGCGGAGGTGGCAAAGTCCACCCTGCGCGGCAGCGGCCCGCCGAAGAAGTCTTGGGAGCCACCCAACGCCGAGGAACTTGGCAGGCTGCTGCCGCAATACCGCATCGAGCGCCTGCTTGGCCGTGGCGGCATGGGCGCGGTGTACCAGGGACGGCAGGTCTCCCTGGACCGCATCGTCGCCATCAAGATACTCTCGAACGATCTTGAGGAGGCCGACGCCAGCTTTGCCGAGCGTTTCAAGAACGAGGCCCGGGCGATGGCTAAGCTCAGCCACCCCGGCATCGTCGCCGTGCATGACTTCGGCGAGGTAGGGTGCTTCGTCCCCGAAGCGCCGTCCGGGGAGCGGCGGGCTGGGGACAGCCCGCCCTACCCTGCCGCACCGCTGCTCTACATCGTCATGGAGTTCGTCGAGGGCACCGACGTGGCCAAGATGATCGCCGCGCAGAAGCGCCTGCACAGCGAGCATGCCATGGCCATCACCGCGCACGTTTGTGACGCGCTGGCCTACGCCCACGAGCGCGGCATCATCCACCGCGACATCAAGCCGGCGAATATCATGGTCGGCTACGATGGTGTGGTGAAGGTGGCTGACTTTGGCCTGGCGAAGGTCAGCGCCAGCGGTGGCGAGACCTTGGGACTCACGCAGAGCGGCATGGCCATGGGCACGCTGCATTTCATGGCTCCGGAGGCGCTGATGCTCGGCAGCGCGGTGGACCACCGCGCGGACATCTACGCCGTGGGCGTCATGCTCTACCAGATGCTCACTGGCAAGCTGCCGCACGGCATGTTTGAGCTGCCAAGCATTCGGGTGCAGGGCCTGGACCCGCGCTACGACGGCATCATCGCCAGGGCCATGCGGGAGGACCGCGACCTGCGCTATCAAAGCGCCCGCGAGATGCGGCATGATCTCGACGGCATCCTCACGCAGCCCGTGCAGCGGGTGGAGCCGGAGGCCGCGCAGTCCATTCCTGCCGCGCTGCCCACCGAGGTGCGCCCGCGTCGTTCTCTCGCCGGGCAGCCTTACCGCCCGCCGCAGCACAGCGCACCGCTGCCGGCAAAAAAGAAGTCCTCCGCCGGGCTCGTGCTGATCACCCTCGGACTGCTCGCCGCGATCGGAGCGGCGATGTTCTTTCTCGGCGGGAATCGCAATGCCCCCTCTGGAGTCACCGTACCGGATGACTCAGGTCAGGCCGTCTCCACGGCGGCCACCACAACCCTCTCTTCCGCCACGAAGGACAAGCCCTTCATCAACACCCTCGGCATGAAGTTCGTCACCGTGCCGGGCACTGACGTTATGTTCTGCATCCACGAGACGCGGAGGCAGGACTACGCGGTATATGAGGCGGAGACCCCGGGCGTGGATGATTCTTGGAAGAAACAAAAAAATGAAAACATCCCATACGGCCACCAAGACAATTATCCCGTGGCAGGCATAAGTTGGACCGAGGCGCAAGCCTTCTGTTCCTGGTTGGGTAAGAAAGAAGGCAAAGTCTATCGTCTCCCAACCGATCGCGAGTGGAGTTTTGCCGCAGGCATCGGTCACGATGAGAGATGGGGCAAGGACACCACCCCGGAGACATTGAATCGGAGCACCAAAGATGAGTATCCGTGGGGCAAGAAATGGCCTCCACCGACGGGATCGGGCAACTATGCGGATGCCGCTTGGCACGACCAGTTCCCATCACAGAAGTTCATCGAAGGCTACAATGACGCGTTTGCCACGACGGCACCCGTGATGAGCTTCAAACCAAACAGTCTTGGTCTTTATGATTTGGGTGGGAACGTATCGGAATGGGTTGAGGATTGGTGGAACGCGGATCAAAAAGCCAAGGTTCTTCGCGGCGGCTCTTTCAGCGTCGAATACAGGGATTGGCTCCGCTCGTCGCGCCGCTACGATGCCGAACCTTCTCGCCAATGGGGCGCAGTTACTAGGGGTCATGGCTTCCGCTGTGTGATGGAGATCAGCAGTGCAGGGAACACTGTCAGCGGCCTCAGCAAACTCACCCCCGTTGAGCCTCCCAATCCCGTTGCCACCATCACGCCAAAAGCAACACCTCCGCCGCCGAGCGCCGCCGCAGCGCGCGGCCAAGTCACCAAGGACGCCCCCTTCGTGAACAGTCTTGGCATGAAGTTCGTCCCCGTGCCTGGAACGAAGGTGCTCATGTGCATTCACGAAACCCGGCGGCAGGACTACGCGGCGTATGCGCAGGAGGTGCCGGGAGTGGATGCGTCTTGGAAGGATCAGAAACAGGACGGCGTGCCCTGCGGTCACGAAGACAATCATCCCGTCGTCGGCGTCTCCTGGCTGGATGCGCAGGCATTTTGTGAATGGCTGAGCAAGAAAGACGGCAAAACCTACCGTCTCCCGACCGACCGCGAATGGAGCTTCGCGATTGGTACTGGTGAAGTCGAAAAGTGGACGCAGGATGCCACACCGGCGCTGCTCAGCGGGAAAGTGCAGGGCGAGTACCCTTGGGGCACTGGCTGGCCGCCGCCAGAGGGTGCGGGTAACTATGCAGACAGTGCCTACCACGCAGCGTTTCCAGCGGACAAATTCATTGATCGATACACCGACGGCTTTGCCACCACTGCCCCGGTGATGAGTTTCAAGCCGAACAAACTCGGTATTTATGACCTGGGGGGCAACGTGGTGGAGTGGGTCGAAGATTGGTTTGATGCGACCCACCAAGACCGGGTGCAGCGGGGGAATTCGTTAAGCGGCGAGCACGCTAGCGGCATGCTCTCGTCGGCTCGCGGACGCCTCAATCCAACGACCCGTATGACCACTCGCGGCAATGGAGCCAGCCTCGGCTTCCGCGTCGTCCTCGCTCCTGTCGCTACTGCCTCTGCTTCTGCCAATCCAACATCACTCCCATCCTCCACCACTCCAAGTCTCCCCGCCGCCTCGTCTCTGGTCTCCGCCACCAAGGACGCACCCTTTACCAACACCCTCGGCATGAAGTTCGTCCCCGTGCCGGGAACGAAGGTGCTCTTCTGCATCCACGAGACGCGGCGGCAGGATTATGAGGCGTATGCGAAGGAGGAGCCGGGGGTGAATTCAATGTGGACAAAAACCGATCTCGACGGGGATGCTCTCACCGGGCCTGTTGACCAGCATCCGGTCGTCTTTGTTTCATGGGTGGACGCCAAAGCTTATTGTGATTGGCTAAGTCGCAAGGAAGGCAGAACGTATCGTCTGCCGACAGATGAGGAATGGAGTTACGCGGCAGGCATTGGTGATCTCGAATCAAGGACTAAGGACACCACACCCAGCCTGTTGTCCTACGGCTTGAAGCAGAGGTGGCCGTGGGGCGAAACATGGCCGCCGCCGGATCACACAGCCAATTATGCACTCGAAGGAGTGGATGATGGCTATGTGGCCACAGCTCCTGTCATGTCCTATGAGCCGAACCGACTTGGGATTTTTGACCTGGGAGGAAACATCACAGAATGGTGCGAAGATTGGTTGGGGGAGGCTGAACATATCAGGCGCGTGGTTCGAGGTGGGCATTGGCGGCTAAAGAACGATAGCGCTCGTGCTGGCTCCCCCATGCTCTCGTCCTGGCGCTGGGGCTGGCTTCCAATCAAGATCCATTTTGAAATCGGCTTTCGCATCGTCGTGGAACTGCCCGAAGCCGCTCCGGCCAGTTCATCGGCATCCAAGCCGTCTCCCTCCCCCTCTCCCAGTCTCCCCGTCTCCTCTTCTTCGTCTGCCACCAAGGACGCCCCCTTCACCAACACCCTCGGCATGAAGTTCGTCCCCGTGCCCATCACCGGCCCTGCCCGCAGTGCTTCGCCCAGCGATGCAGGCGGAGAGCCGAAGGACCAGCAGCGGGTGCTGTTCAGCATCTGGGAGACGCGGGTGCAGGACTATGAGGTGTTTGTGAAGGAGACGGGGCGCAAAGCTCCAGACCCCCGCTTCCAATCCGACTTTATTCCGGGGCCGATACATCCCGTCACCGCCGTCAACTGGGAGGACGCATCAGCCTTCTGCGCGTGGTTGACGGAGCGCGGGCGCAAAGCGGGCCTGCTCCCCGCCACCGAATCCTACCGTCTGCCAAGTGATCACGAGTGGAGCTGCGCCGTGGGCATAGGCAGCCGGGAGGATGCCGCCCAGCCTCCGAGCAAGAAAAACCGGCAAATCGCGGAGGTCTTCCCCTGGGGCACCGCCTGGCCGCCGCCGGAGGGGGTGGAGAACCTGGCGGGCGAGGAGCTGCAGCCCTTGCTGGACGGCGGCCTCCATCCCTACATCAAGCAAGTCATCCCAGGCTACCGCGACAGTTTCACGGAACTGGCTCCGGTGGGTTCCTTCAAGCCCAACGCGCTCGGCCTACATGACCTCGGTGGCAACGTGGCGGAGTGGTGTGAGGACTGGATGGATGCCGCCAGAAAGTTTCGAGCACTTCGGGGGGCAACCTGGCTCGATCATGAACGTGGCTACATAGGGTCTTCCATGCGCCCCAGCAACCACCCGACCGACAGCCACTTCAACAACTACGGCTTTCGCGTCGTCCTCGCTCCCGTCGCTGCCTCTGAAAGCAGGGCGGCGGCTCCGTGAGCCGCCGCGAGCGGACCCTCGTTGACGAATCCGCCCGGCGCGGCGCTTGCAGGAGCAAGCGCCCAACCTGCCGCTGCTTCGCCTGCCAGTGTGACGAAGGATCAGCCCTTCATCCACACTCTCGGCATGAAGTGCGTTCACGAGACACGGCGTGATTACCAAGTGTTTGCGGCTGCCATGCCTGGCGCGGATGCCGCTTGGAAGTCCGAAACAAGCCTCTCGATGCTGTCACAAGAGATTACCCGCTACATGCCCGAACTGGCCGCCCTGCTGGCCCAAGGCGGCAAGCGCAAGATGCTGGCGGCCTGATTGTCTTCTTCGGAGATTCTTGGGGTGTTTTATTGCGCGATGATCGCAAAACAGCGGCGAGACCTGACCCCGCCTCTTGCCAGCCCCGCCTAGTTGATGATAGGATTGAAAAAACCGGTTCAAGCTGGTGTATCTCTGTGAAGTCCCGAATGAATTGCTCCAACTCGCATCAAGATCCTATGAAACATCTTTTCATCATCATCGGATTCGTGGTCGCTTCCTATTGCCATGCACGTGAATGGACCTCCTCAGATGGCCGGAAGCTGCAGGCGGACTTTGTCTCAGCCACAGCCACGGAAGTGACGCTTAAAATCGCGGGCAAGGATGCCACGCTGCCGCTGAGCCGTCTCTCGGCGGCGGATCAGGCGTTCATCAAGGAACAGGCATCAAAGCCTGCACCGGCGGCAAAGAAAGTGGAAGGGCCGTTCGCGGAGCTGATGACGGGAGACTGGGCGTTGTCGAAGCACAAGGATCTGCCGTTTGCGCTGTATGGCGCAAAAGAACTCGATGCGGCGAAGACCTATCCGCTGATCCTGGCGCTGCACGGCAAGAGCCAGAGCGATGAAAACGGCAAGCAGGTGGGCGGCTGGATGAAGAGCTTCACGACAACGGATCGCTACACGAAAAATCCCTGCATCATCGTCGCCCCGCTCTGCTACCAGCCGTACGGTGGCACTGGGGGAGGTTGGAGTGACAAACCGGGCACGGAAGCCATTGCACTGGTCAAAGAGCTGCTCAAATCACTGCCTATCAACAAGGAGCGGGTTTATTGCGTCGGTTATTCGATGGGCGGCTTCGGCACCTGCCATCTCATCAACAGCGAGTCGCGACTCTTTGCCGCAGGCGTGGCTGTCGCCGGCTGCACCGGACCAGACACGGCCGGTACGTTCAAGAAAGTGCCCTTGTGGCTGTTCCATGCCGCTGATGACCCAACCGTGGAGGTGAAGTATTCACGCGATCTGGCCGAGGCGCTCAAACGCGACAAAGAGTGCAAATACACCGAATATCCCACCGGCGGTCACGGCATCGTGGGCAAGGCGTTTGAAGAAGCGGAGCTGCATACCTGGTTGTTTGCGAAGGGTGTGGCCGAGAAAAAGTAGCTGGAATGCGTCCATCTCGCCCTCAACGAGACTGTTGACTCGCCGCCGCGTCTGCATCACCGGAAAACCATGCAGCTCATCTCTGGAACCGTCGTAGCCGAAAAAGTCCTCGAAGAATGCCGTCGCGACATCGCCGCGCTGGCCGTCCTGGGCCGCAAACCGGGTCTGGCAGTCGTCCTGATCGGCGATGATCCGGCGTCACGGGCCTATGTTCGTTCCAAGGACAAAAAGTGCCGCGATCTGGGCCTGCACTCGGTCAAACTCGAACTCCCGGCCATGACAAAGCAGGACGAACTGCTCGCGCATGTGCGTGCGCTGAACAACGATCCGTCGATTCACGGCATCCTGGTTCAAAGTCCGCCGCCCAAGCACATCGACGAAGCCGCCATCGTGCGGGCGATCGATCCGGCCAAGGATGTGGACGGTTTTCACCCCGTGAACGTGGCGAAACTGGCCCTCGAAGACCCGACCGGTTTCGTGCCTTGCACCCCGCTCGGCTGTCAGCGTCTGCTGATTGATGCGGGCATTGAGACCAGCGGTGCGCATGCCGTGATCGTTGGTCGCAGCATGATCGTCGGCAAACCGATGGCGCTGCTGCTGATGGCGAAAGGCAAAGGCGGCGATGCGACCGTGACCGTCACACATTCCCGCACCCGCGATCTCGCCGCGATCACCCGCACCGCCGACATCATCATTGCCGCCATTGGCCGCCCGCATTTCATCAAGGCCGAGCACGTCAAAGCAGATGCCGTCGTCATCGATGTCGGCATCAACCGCATTGACGATCCCACGAGCGAGAAAGGCTACAAGCTCGTCGGCGATGTCGCTTTCAATGAAGTCGCGCCGAAATGCCGCGCAATCACGCCGGTGCCCGGCGGCGTCGGGCCCATGACCATCGCGATGCTGATGGCGAACACGATCAAAGCTTGTCGTCAGGCATAAGGTTCCGAAAAATCCGCCTTTCGCCGCTACCTTGACATACAAATCACGTTTCAGGTCACTCATCGTCACCACCATGCACCGCAAGCTCATCCTCTCGCTCACGTTTGCCTCCGCACTCCACGCCCAGGTCACCTCGGAAAACAACGAGATGCTGCGCGAGGGCTTGAAGCGCTATCCCGAGGCGGACACGAACAAGGACGGCATCCTCAGCATGGATGAAGGCCGCGCTTTTCTGGCAAAAATGCGGAAGAAACCTGCCAGTGATGCCAAACCGGCGGCGGATGCATTGACGCCCGATGCCGCCGATGTGGCCTACGGGCCGCATGAGCGCAACCGGCTCGATCTCTACCTGGCGAAGTCCGAACGACCCACGCCCGTGGTGTTCCTGATCCACGGCGGCGGCTTTCGTGGCGGCGACAAAAACTCCTGGAGCAGCAGCGGCCAGACACGCGAACTGCTCGCCAGCGGCGTGTCCTGCGCGGCGTTGAACTATCCCTTCCTCGACGCCATGCCGATCCAGGACATCCTGCGCGAGTGCGCCCGCGCGGTGCAGTTCCTGCGTGCGAAATCCGGTGAGTGGAAGCTCGACAAGGCACGCTTCGCCTCCATGGGCGGCTCCGCCGGTGCCGGCACCTCGCTCTGGCTCGCCACGCACGATGATCTGGCCGATCCAAAATCCGAAGACCCGGTGCTGCGCGAGTCCACCCGCCTCACCTGTGCCGTCTGCAACTCCACCCAGGCCACCTACGATGTGACGCGCTGGGAATCCTTCCTTGGCCCGGCCAAACCCGAGTTCCGCACCAGCGAAGTCGAGGCCGCCATGTTCTACCGCCTGCCCTCCATTGCTGACTTCACCACGGAAAAAGGCAAGGCTGTGCTCAAGGAGTGCGACATGCTCTCCTGGATCACCAAAGACGATCCGCCGCTGTTCCTGAACAATCCGCAGGTCGTTCCCACGCCCACCAACCGTGGCGAATGGCTGCATTGCATCCATCATGCGCGGGCGATTCAGAAGGAATGTGCCACCAACGAAGTTCTCTGCGTGGTGGCCCAGGATCCTGCCGATCCCAAGCCCGATGCCGTGCAGTTTTTGCTCCAGCACTTGAGGGTGGTGACGGTCAACTAAGCAGCGGTCAAGGCAGTCAAGCGGGTCAAGCAACGAGCGCATCCCATGCACGACTCTTGACCACCACTTGACTTCTTGACCATCCTTTGACCCTCCCCACAGAATTCTGAACTGCCACTTGCACCGGCCGCAGAGACGACTATTACTCGCGCCCTCCAACGCCGTTTGGTCATTCAAACACGCCTCCGTAGCTCAGTTGGTAGAGCAGTTGACTCTTAATCAATTGGTCGTAGGTTCGAATCCTACCGGGGGTACCATCTCGTTGAAGACGAGAAACAGGTTCAGAGCTCCGCATTCACCACTGGGCGCACGCTCTTGATCGCTTCGGCATACTTCGCCCCGCAGGCCAGGCCGCGATAACGCGCCAGCACGGTCTTGGTCTCCATCGCCGCATCATTCTTCGCGGGATCATAGGGTGCGTTTTTCACGAAGGCCATCAGCCTTCCCAGCCACTCGCTGGCGGCAGGCCATTCAGCGGACACATCCACATACGTGTCCGGCTCGAAGCCAATCGTGTGCCCCGGACCATTGTCATACCAATAGACCCGCGAAGGTGATTTCACTTCATCACGGCCCAGCAATCGTGCCGGTTGATACAAAGCCGCATGGCAGATCGCGCTGGCGGCTTCATGATCGGGATGGCGGTCACGCGGCCACAGCATGAAGGCGGTGTCCGGCTTCACGTCCGCCACGACTTCTGCCACCGCACGCTTCGTTTCCAGTGTCGGCTCAAAACCCAGGCTTTTCCACGGCAGGAAGCGCATCTCGATGCCACGCTCCGCCGCCAGTTGCTTCGACAAGTCGAGCAGGCCCTGTTCCCTGCCCTTCACCGGCGGCCAGTTCGTGTAATCCCCGATCAAACTCAGGATCACCACCCGCTGATGCTTCTGCACCGCCCGCAGCAGCGTCCCCGGAATACCAAAAGGACAGTCGTCGTAATGCGCACCAATGGCGAGAAGGGTCCGTGTCATGTGCCGATGATGACGAAAAGCACCCGGCAGGGCAAGTGGCAAGTCGCATCTGAGTCACGACAATTCACCAACACAAAGTTCAAGGTGCCTTGGGCTTGGATCGAGAGTCGAGTAGCAACTGGCGCTCCGCTTCAAACTCAAGCTGCTCCTTTTTTAGGCGAACCGCTTCGTCTTTCGCCATCTTTTCATGGACCCCGCGTTTCAATGCCTCCTCGAACTGTGCTTTCCGCACAGCAATGGCCTTGTCGAGTGCTTCGATGGTTGGGAGCCATCCCATCGATTCCATCCACTCGGCGCAGCGCTGGGGCCAGGCATTGATCGGTTGCTTGTTGTCGCGCATGCCGAAGCCGTGGCCGCCTTGGGTGAAGAGATGGAGCTCGCAAGGGATGTTGTGCTTTTTGTATTCAATGTAGAGCAGCGTTGAGGCGATGGGGTTCTGGCCGTCGTCGTGGGCGCAGGCGATGAACATTGGTGGAGCATCCGCAGGCACGGTGAAGCCTTCTTTGATTTTGGTGGAGTCTTTGGAGTCGAGAAACCCACCGCCGTAGATCATGACACCGAACGTGGGGAGGCTGAATTTGATGTCGGCCGCCTTGGCAGGCTCACTAAGCCAGTCACGATCACAGAAGAGATGCGCGAGCAGGTTGCCACCGGCGCTGAAGCCGAGCAGGCCAACACGAGCCGGATTGAGTCCCCACTCTTCCGAGTGCTTACGGACGAGCAAGATTGCTTGAGCGGCGTCTTGGACGGGCTTTTCATGTGAAGCGGCTTCGTCGCGGGTCGGCGTGCGGTATTTGAGCAGGATGCCCGTAACGCCGAGGGTGTTGAGCCACTCGCAGACCTGCGTGCCTTCGTGAATGGCGGAGAGGAAGACGTATCCACCGCCGGGAGCGACGATGACGCTGGTGCCGTTGGGTTTGGCGGGGCGATAGACCTCAATCGTCGGATCGGTGATGTCAGTGATCGTGCTTTTGCCGGCCTTGGTGCGGATGAAGTCCTCCGTGGCCTTGGAATGCGGCAGCATTTTGCCTGGAGCGCCGTCGGGCCAAAGTTTGAGCGTGAGCGGCTCGGCGGCGTGCAGAGTTGCAGTGAGGAAGATGAAAAGTGGCAGTTTCATGTCGTGGTGCAGACATGATGAAGGAAAGGCTTGGCTTTGTCACTCGTAGAGATCAGCGCGCATGAATCCACTCGATGCCAATCGTCTCCATCTCACCCGCCGTTCCTTGTTTGGAAAGACGGCGCTGGGTGTTGGTGGCGCGGCGCTGGGATCGCTGCTGACGCGGGAGGGTTTTGCGGCGCAAATGGCGGATGCGATGGCTCCGGCGCTCCCGCACTTCGCACCGAAGGCGAAGCGGGTGATTTACCTGCTGCAAAACGGTGCTCCTTCGCATGTGGATCTGTTTGATCACAAACCGATGCTCAAAAAGATGCACGGCACGCAAATTCCAGACAGTATCGTGGGTGGGAAACGCTTCAGCACGATGACGGGCGGTCAGACGGCGCGGCCGGTGCTGGGCGAGATCTCAAACTTTTTACGCCACGGCCAAAGCGGGGCCACGGTGAGCGATTTCATGCCGCACACGGCGGCGATTGCGGACGAATTGTGTTTTATCAAGTCGATGCACACGACGCAGGTCAATCATGCGCCGGCGATCACGTTTTTCATGACGGGCAGCGAGCAGGCAGGGCGTCCGGCGATCGGTTCGTGGCTCAGCTACGGCCTGGGCAGCGATGCGGAGGACATGCCGGCCTTCGTGGTGATGACTTCGCGCGACAAGGAGGCGAGCTGCGGTCAGATTTTCTATGACTTCTACTGGGGCAGCGGCTTTCTGCCGTCGAAGTATCAAGGCGTGAAGTTTCGCGGCAGCGGCGATCCGGTGTTGTATCTGAGCAATCCGGACGGCATGAGCCGCGAGGTGAAGCGCACGATCCTCGATGGCATCGCCGGATTGAACGAGATGAAGCTGAAGGATTTCGGCGATCCCGAGATCGCCACGCGCATCGCGCAATACGAGATGTCCTACAAGATGCAGACGAGCGTGCCGGAGCTGACGGATTTCTCCGACGAGCCGAAGCACATCCTCGACATGTACGGCCCGGACGTGATGCGGCAGGGCAGCTACGCCTACAACTGCCTCATGGCACGACGTCTGGCGGAACGTGGCGTGCGTTTTGTGCAACTCATGCACGCGGGCTGGGATCAGCATCGCAATCTGAACACGCAGCTCAAGATTCAAGCCACCGACACCGATGCGCCGAGCGCGGCGCTGGTGAAGGACTTGAAGCAACGCGGCCTGCTGGAGGACACGCTCGTCATCTGGGGCGGTGAATTTGGCCGCACGCCGTTTTTGCAGGGCAAGATCGAGGACACGAAGCAATGGGGCCGCGATCATCATCCGTATGTGTTCACGATCTGGATGGCCGGTGGTGGCGTGAAGCCCGGCATGACCTACGGCGAGAGCGATGAATTCGGCTTCAACGTCGCGAAGGACGGCGTCCATGTTCACGATTTCCAGGCCACGCTGCTGCATCTGCTCGGCATCGACCACGAACGCTTCACCTTCCGCTTCCAAGGCCGCCAGTTCCGGCTGACGGACGTGCATGGAAGCGTGGTGAAGCCGGTTTTGGCTTAACTTCACAAGCCAAAAGCCGCCCGTGCGATCTTGCGGAAGGCTCGGCAGTCGTTGAGCGCATCTTTGGCCTGCTGACCGTCGGCATCGTGGCCGGGGTAGCGGAACTTCACGGCGTATTGATTGAGATTCAGCAAGGCCAGGCTCATGCCCGCCCACAGGGGCTCATGCGGAAGGACGAGCGTCAGCAGATGCGGCAGATCGTGGCTTTTGAAGATCAGCACGCCTGCCGCCTCCAGCCTGGCCTTGAGATATTTTTCCGCGCACTGCTGGCAGTGATAGCACACGGAGTTATGCACCGGCTTCCTGCGTCTGCGCGCCAATGACTGCGCCACCGACCAGTCCTCTTCCGCCTTTGCGATCCATTCAAGCGTGGCTGTTTTCATACATCACGCGGCCATGCTGGGTCACCACCTGCATGAAGGTGTCGTTCTCACGCAGCCGCTGCGCGACCTCCAGCGGGTCGCGCACCAGCAAATCCACGGGGAAGCCCGCCTGCACACGGCGGCGGATCTGAATGTCCTGCTCCTGGCGGCTGCCGGGCTGCCTCGGCATGACCACCATGAGATCGACATCTGAATTTTCATCCGGCGTGCCGTAGGCATGGGAGCCAAAGAGAATGATTTTCTCCGGGTGGAACTCACGTGCGATCCGCTGGCAATAATCTTCGATGTCTTGTTTGGCGACCATGACCTGCAGCAATCAGCGCGCAACTCGCCATGGTGCAACACGATTTCCGCCGCATTCATCCGTGGAGAACACGGTTGCATCTCGCACATGCCGCGTGTTTGAATCGCCAATGTCGTTGTCCCGTCTCGCTTTCGCACTCGCACTGATCGTGTGCGCAATGGCGTGCAAACGTGAAGCTAAAGAGCCTGCCGGTAAGCCGGAGGCCGCAGCCTTTGTCTCAGACGGCGCTGGCGATGGCAGCGTGTGGGTGGTGGATGCGCCAAATGGCGGGCGCTTGTATTTGTGCGGGACGATTCACATCCTGCGCGAGAAAGACTACCCGCTGGCTCCGGCCTACGAGGCGGCCTACATGTATTCGAACAAACTGGTGCTGGAACTGCCGCCGGGTGCGGCCTCAGGGCCGGAGCTGACCAGCCGGATGGCGCAGCTCGGCATGTATTCGGCGGACACCTCGCTGGAGGCGCATGTGACCAAGGAAACATGGGAAAAGGTAAAGCAGTGGTCAGGAAAACGCGGCTTGGAGGCCTCGTCGATGAATCGTTATCGTCCGTGGTTCGTGGCACTGCTGATCACCTCGATGGAATACGCGGCGCTGGGTGCAAAACCGGACAAGGGTGTCGATACACACTTTGAGGAACGAGCCAAGAAGGATGGCAAGCCCGCCGAGGGACTCGAAACCGTGGAGTTTCAGATCCAACTGTTCGCCTCGTTGACCGACAAGCAGCAAAATGAGCTGCTGGAGCAGACATTGGGCGAAATCAGCTCCGTGGCGGAGGAGTTTGAAAAGATGATCCTGGCCTGGAAACGTGGCGAACTGGAGGATTTGCGTGAGATGCTGTTCCGTGAAGCGGAGCGTTTCCCGGATCTGATGAACCTGTTTCTCACCGCCCGAAATATGGCGTGGGTGAGCCCGTTGGAGCAGATGCTTAAAAAAGGCGAGAAGGCCATGGTGCTCGTAGGCACGGGTCATTTCACCTCGGACACCGGCTTGATCGAGCTGCTGCGCAAGCGTGGCTACCGCGTGCGGCATTATCGCGAGGTGACGGATTTCTAATTTGCAGCTCAAACGAGCCGCAGCCGCGTGAGATCCTGCGTATCGACCATGCCGACAGGTTTGCCAGTGGCATCGACGACGACGATGTCATCGACACGATTCTTCTCCAGTGTGGCGAGGACTTCGGCAGCGAGTTTGTCGGCCTGAATGCTGACGGGACGTGGCGTCATGAATTCGCGCACGGATTTATCGGCGGTAGCATTGTCACGCTGGAAGGCGCGGACGAAGTCGCCATGCGTGAAGACGCCGGCCAGCGTGCCGTCGGCATTCGCGACCACGGCGGCACCGCTGCGGGCGCGGGTCATGGCCTGCAATGCTTCGCGCACGGTGGTTTCTGGTTTGATCATGGCGAACTGCTCGCCCTGGCGCATGACATCGCTCACACGCGTGAGCAGCGCGCGGCCGAGTGAGCCGCCGGGATGCAGCTTCGCGAAGTCCTCGGCTTGAAAGCCACGTGCTTCGAGCAGGGCCATCGCCAGCGCATCACACAGCACCAGCATCGTTGTGGTGCTGGAGGTGGGGGCGAGATTGAGCGGGCAGGCCTCCTGCGTGACGTGCACATCGAGCACGACATCCGCGTGGCGTGCGAGCGTGGACTGCACGCCGCCCGTGATCGCGATGATCGGCATGCCGACACGCTTCAAATGCGGCAGCAGATCGAGGATTTCGGAAGTCTCGCCGCTGTAGCTGAGCATGATCGCCAGATCACCCGGATCGACGACACCGAGGTCGCCGTGCAATGCGTCGCCGACATTGAGCAGGACGGTGGTGGCCCCGGTGCTGTTGAGCGTGGCGGCCAGCTTGCGGCCAATGTTGCCGCTTTTACCGACGCCGCAGACGATCAGCTTGCCGGGGCCGCGCACGCAGGGGAGCAGCAGTTCAATGGCACGGGAAAAGCTGTCGTCGATGCGCGCATGCAGGCGCTGCAGTTCATCGATTTCGAGTTGGATGACGCGACGGGCCTTTTCCGGATAATTCATGAGCCGAAACAGTAGCCGGGGACTGAGATGCGGCAACCAAGTGCTTGAGCCTGAGAGATTTCCCCGCCATGATAGGTGCTCCCAGCCTCCGTCCACATATGTCCTTGTCTTCTGGTTCCATCGGCTCCCACCGCGCCTTCATGGGTGTTTGCATCACCTTGTGTGTGTGCTTGGTGCTGACACTCTTCGTGGGATGGAAGTGGTATTTTGAGAGCCTCGCCAGTCGCAAAACCCTGATCGATCTGGCCCAAAAAGCCGAGTCGCGCGTGCGTGAACTGGAAAATCTGGGGCTCTCCATGGATGCGGCGAAAACCGAAGCCGAACCAACGCCAGACTCCCAGCCCAAGGTTTCGGCTGCTGAAACGGTGCTTCAACCCGCCGCCAGCACTCAGAACGCCCTCCACCCCCCGGAATCCAAAATCAAGGAACTGCCGCTGGCGGAAACCGGCGATGATGTGGTCCAGGCACTGGCGCTGCTGGATCAGTACTGGAAGACTCCAACGTGGAAGGATCGCCTCCCCATGTTGATTGATTCCGGCCGCGTGGCCGATTTGATGAAGGACTACTATGAAACGCAGAGTGCGGTTGATCCCGTGCCCGGCGGTTTGATCAGCAAGGCACGCTACCAGATCAACGGCACTGAAATTCTTTACTTCAGCTACACCAGCAACCGCCCCACCGGCACCCTGGAGATCGCCATGCTGCGCAGCCCGCAGGGAAAATTCTTGATCGACTGGGAAAGCCTCACTGGTTACTGCGAGATGTCTTTTCAGGACTTTCGCGCGAAACGCCCCACCAAACCGGTGGCCTTGCGAGCCTATGTGCGACTGTTTGAATACTTTAACTTCGAGTTCTCCGATTCAAAAAAATACCTCTGCATGAAGCTGACGTCGGAGAGCGGCGAAAGCTCCATTTACGCCTACTGCGAACGTGGCACCGAACTCGCACGCTGGCTGGAAGCAGACCTGGCGTCCACCGGTCCTACCGGCTTCAAGGGCTACCTGCTGCAGGTTTCCTTTCCGCCGAACGCCCAGTCAAACCAGTGCGTGAACTTGGACAAGGTCGTGACCCCCCGCTGGCTCATGCTGCCGTGACAGCCGCTTCTGCCACCAGCGCGTGCTGGTGACGACGGTAAAACACCTCACCGCGAAGCTTACTCCCCGTCGCGACCAATCGCCTCCACCGGGCAGCCGGTGAGAGCTTCTTCGCAGAGATGGCGCTCTTCGTCGCTTTCAGGCTGCTTGTAGAGAAAGGAATGCCCGCCGTCGTCGTCGCGCTTGAAATTGGCCGGAGCTGTCTCACGGCACAGGTCGCAGTCGATGCACTGGTCATCAACATAGTAGGCGCCTGAGGCGTTTTGGGCGTATTTGTTTGCTGCGTCAGCCATGGGTCTGGGAGGTAGGGCCGCGATAGTAGTTCCCGGCCCCCTTGTTTCAAACGTTTTTTTGCCCGGTTTCCCTCTCTCAGGGTCCCTGATTGACAGAGTCTTTACAATAAAAGCTCGCTTCAACCGTGATGCTCACCGCATCATTCACCCAACCCACCTACCGGCCATGAAATCGCTCGCCCTCGCATTCCTCCTTCCTCTCGCCGCGCTTGCCGAAAACGAAATCGGTTTCATCGAGCGCTTTGCCCTCGCCGCCGACCGGGAAAAAGCCCTCGGCGAACTCGTCCCCGGCTCCGAGGAGTATTACTTCTTCCACGCCCTCCATTACCAAAATATCCGCGACGGCGCGAAGCTCAACGACATCCTCAACCAGTGGCGCAAGCGCATGCCCGATGAAAACAACCAGCGCCGCCTCATCGAAAACCGCGAGGCCATCATCAATTACGAAAAAGATCCTCAGGGCACCCTCAAATACCTCATCGAGCGCCTCGGTATTCGTCACGACCATCAGCGTGAGGTGCCAGATGCGAAGCCCGACCTGCCCACCACACTCGATCCCGCCAAAATCAGCCGTGACGTCTTCCTGGGCGATGCGCTGAACAACGACCGCAGTCTCCAATCCCTCACCCAGGACGCCCTCGCCGCCCTATTCCGCGACCAAGTGCCTCTCACGCCCGACCAGCGCCGCAGCGTGTTGCAAAAGCTCCAGCGCCCAGATGTGCCAAATATCGTCGCCGCCATCAGCGCCGATCTTCAGACCGATCAAGGCCGCGCATTCGGCTATTTGCCGATTCATCGCGCTCTACTGCCCAACCAGCTCGACGAATTGCTCAATGCCGATCCCCGCCTTCTGCAAAACACTGCCTTTGTACACACGAAAATGCGCAAACTGGCCCCCAGCGCCGATGTCAGCCTCGAATACGAGGAGGCCGAACGCGAGTCCTGGCTCGACCGGGTTCACGCCTTCGCCCAAACACTGCCGTCATCGCACAACACCCTCAAAGCCCGCATCCTCTACCTCCGCCTCGACCACGACCGCAAACAGGGCGTCTATGACCGCGAGCGCTTCCTCAGCTACCTCAAACTCCCGCGCCAGCTTGGTTACATCAGCGAGCGCATGCTCACCAACACCGACGGCATCACGTGGAGCGACCTCAACGCCGATCTCAGCGAGCCGCTGCTCATGTCGCCACCCATCGGCAATGACGAAAGCCTCGTCCGCGACTACTTCCTCCATCTCTTCGCCAAAGAAGCCAAACCGGACTCCAACGCGCAGCAACTCCTCGCCCCATGGAGCGACTTCGTGCGCGACACCTGGCTGAAGCCCATCCTCGCCGAGGCGCTCATCACCAACGGCATCGGCAATCCCGAGCGCTGGGCCTCGCTCATCACGCCCACCGAGTTTCAGCAGCTCAAGGACCGCGTGGACATCGAATTCCCCGCCACCAACGCGCCGCAGTTCCTCCCTGGCGACGACATCGCCTTCGATGTCATCGTCAAAAACACGCCAAAGCTCATCGTGAAGATTTTCGAGCTCAACACGCTCAATTTCTTCCAGACCCAGCAGCGCCAGCTCAACACCGACCTCAATCTCGACGGCCTCGTCGCCAACAGCGAGCAGACCCACGCCTTCGAAGGCGGCCCTTTCAGCCGCACGCGCCAAAAATTCGCCTTCCCCGATCTCAAAGGCAAACGCGGTGCCTGGATCATCGAATTCATCGGCGGCGGCCGCAGCAGTCGCGCTCTCATTCGCACCGGCCAATACCACACGCTTCAGCAAACCGGCCCCGCAGGCGATTTGATCCTCGTCCTCGATGAAAAGAACCAGCCCGTCAAAGACGCTGCGGCGTGGTTTGAGGGCCGAAAACTCGCCGTCGATGAAAAAATCGGACGCATCGCCATTCCGTTCACCAACCAGGCCGGCATGAAGAACCTCATCATCGGCGACGCCGCAGGCACCTTCGCCACGCTCACGTCATTCAACCACCACGCCGAAGAATACCGCCTCGACGCGCAGTTCCACATCGAGCGCGAACAACTCCTCGCCCGCCGCGAGGCCACGCTCGCCGTCCGCACCGCCTTGATGCTCGGCGAGAGTCATCTCGCCCCCGAACTGCTCACCGAGCCGAAGTTGACCATCACCAGCACCACCCACGACGGCATCTCGACCACCCGCGAAGTCAAAGACCTCAAACTCAGCGCCGGCAGCGTCCTCACTCACACCCTCACCGTCCCCGAACGTCTCGCATCACTCACGGTCGCCTTCAGCGCCAAAGTCGATGTTCTCAGCGCCGGCGGCACTAAAAAAGACCTCAGTGCCAGCCACACCTGGACCCTCAACGGCATCGACAAGACCGAAGCCACCAATGACGGCCACCTCAGCACCTTCGACGGCCAGCGCGTCTTTGAACTCCTCGGCAAAAACGGCGAACCCGTCGCCGACCAGCAGATCATCTTCACCTTCAAGCACCGCGAGTTTAACCGTGTGCAAACCGCTGCATTACGCAGCGATGGCCAAGGTCGCGTGGCGCTCGGCAAACTCGACAACATCGAACTCGTCACTGCCAGGATCCCCAATGGCCGCCAAACGCTCTGGCCGCTCGAGGACGCCGACACCACTCTCACAACAACGATCCACGCCACCGAAGGCGAAGCGATCCGCATCCCAAGAAGTGATGGCTTCCAGCCATCAACTGGATCCCTGCTCTCCCAAGCCGCCGGAACCTTCACCGCCGACCACCAAGCCTTCCTCAAATCCGAAAACGGCTTTCTCATTATCACCGGCCTCAAGCCCGGGGACTACTCGCTCAAACTTCTCGACCAACTTATCACCATCAAAGTCACGAAAGGCGATGTCATCGGCGGCTGGGCGCTCGGCAAGCACCGCCAGCTCGAACTCAAGGGCAACTCACCGCTCCACATCACCGAGGCCACCTCCGACAAAGACTTCATCACCGTCAAACTCGCCCACAGCAGTCCCTTTGCCCGCGTGCATGTCGCTGTATCGCGTTTCGAGCCCGGCAGTGGCATTTTCGGCGGTCTCGGCGGCTTCACACGCTTCGGTGCGGCTTCTGGAACACCCGCAAGAAATCCCAACCTCTACTCCGCTGGTCGCGAGATCGGCGATGAATACCGCTACATCCTCGAACGCCGCTACGCGAAGCTCTTTCCCGGCAACATGCTCACCCGCCCCGGCCTGCTGCTCAATCCGTGGGAGATCCGCAGCACCGATCTCGATGAACTTGCCCAACAACTGGGCGAAGGAGCCAGCAGCACACGCGGAGGAGCCACTGCCGCTATTTCGAGCGCCACAGCAATGCCCGCGAAGAAGAAACAAGCCCAAGCCGGCCCGCAAGGCGGCACGAACCTCGACTTCCTCGCCACCGCCGCACCGGTCATCTACAACCTTGTTCCCGATAAAGACGGCATCGTGCGCATCGAACGCAAAGCGCTCGGCGACCGCCAGCACGTCCAAATCTACGCCGAAGATCTGCACAACGCCTCGTGGCGCACGCTCACGCTGCCGGAGGTGCCGACAAAGTTCGCGGATCAGCGCCTCGCGCGAAATCTTGATCCCGTAAAACCCTTCACGCAAAAGAAGGAGATCACCATTCTCGACACCGGCAAGTCTCTCACCTTCGGCGACATCCTCACCAGCGAACTCGAAACCTACGACACGCTCGGCGGCATCCACTCACTTTTCACCACGCTCAACGGCGATCCCAACCTCGCCAAGTTCGCGTTCATTTTGAACTGGCCCAAGCTCAGCGACGCCGACAAGAAGGCCAAATACGGCGAGCATGCCTGCCATGAGCTGAGTTTCTTTCTCTCCCGCAAAGACAGGCCCTTCTTCGACAAGGTCATCAAGCCCTACCTTGCCAACAAGAAGGACAAGACCTTCATGGACGAGTATCTGCTCGGCCTCGATCTCACCAAGCACCTCAAACCCTGGGCCTACGCCCGCCTCAACATCATTGAGCGCATACTTCTGGCCCAGCGCATCGAAAGCGAAGCACCAAATGCTGCACGACATGTGCGCGAGCTGTGGGAAATGATTCCGCCGAATCCCGAGGAAGCGGACCGCCTCTTTGAAACCGCATTGAGAGGTCGTGCGATGGAGGATGGCAAGAATGGATCCGGTTTGGCTTTGCAAGAGGTAAGAGCCAAGAGTGAAGCGCTGCTGCGCTCTGAAACTGCCGCAGTCGCCCCACCACCACCAGCCGCTCTCATGGCCCAGGCCGCCACCTCCCCTGCGGCAGATTCCTTCGCCGCCGGTGGTGGCGGATTTGGCAAAGGCATGGGTATGGGCGGTGCTCCTGGAGCAGCGGCTGACAAGCAGGTGCTACGCCGCTCGATGACTGTGGAGGAGTTGCGGGCACTGCCTCAATTGAAAGATGCTGATGGAGACCGCAGGTCTGGCCGCAAAGAACTGGAAAAGCTCGTCGAAGAACGTGAGGTGGCTCTGGGGCGAACCTTGGTTCTCACCGGTGCCAACACCTATACGGGCGCCACCGCCGTCAGCGGCGGCACATTGGCCTATTTCGACTACGCCGCAGCCGGTGATGCACGCGGACTCGTCCGCGCCTTCTTCCGGGCGCTCGGCCCCACGAAGGAATGGGCGGAGAACAATTATTACCAACTGCGCATCACCGAACAGAGTGCCGAACTCGTCACCGTGAACGCCTTCTGGCGTGATTATGCCGCGTGGGTGGCTGCTGGATCGAAGAATGGTTTCGTTTCATCGAACGTGGCCGAGGCGAGCCGCAACTTCACCGAGATGATGCTCGCGCTCGCGGTGCTCGATCTGCCGTTTGAGGCCGCGAAGCACACCACGAAGGCCGACAACGGCCAGTTTACCTTCACCGCTGGTGGACCGTGCATCGTGTATCACAAGGAGATCAAACCCGCCGCGACCAATAACAACACGCAGGGCCAGCTCCTCGTGTCACAGAGCTTCTTCCGTCACAGCGACCGCTATCGTCAGGAAGGAAACGAGAAATTTGAAAAATACGTCACCACCGAGTTCCTCACCGGCGCGACGTATGGCGCGAACATCGTCGTCACAAACCCAACGAGCAGTCCCGTGAAGGCCGTGGTGTTGCTGCAAATCCCGCAGGGCGCGCTGCCCGTGCTCGGCAGCAAGGCCACCAACTCCAAACAAGTGCGCCTGGAGCCTTACACAACGCAGACCTTCGAATATCACTTCTACTTCCCTCTCGTGCCCGCGAAGGCCGGCCTCAAGTTCGCGCATTTCCCGGTGAATGTCGCCACCAGCGCCAGCGCGGCGGGCGCGAAGCCGTTTGAGTTCAACGTCGTGGCCAAACTCACGCAGGTGGACAAGGCCTCGTGGGACTACGTCTCGCAAAACGGCACCGACGTCGAGGTTTTCACCTTCCTTGAGCAGAACAACCTCGAAGCACTCGATCTGGAGCGTGTGGCATGGCGCTGCCGTCAGAGCGGGGATTTCTACCAGAAGCTCATCGGCTTCATGAAGCAGCATCACGTCGCCAATAAAGCTGTTTTCAGCTACGCCTTCTTGCATAATGACGCCGCGACACTCGGTCAGATCTTGAAGGATGATGACTCCTACGGCCCCTACCTCGCCAGCAAGCTCCTCACCATCGACCCCATCGAGCTGCGCACTTACGAGCACCTCGAATACTCCCCGCTCGTGAATCAGCGCGCTCATCGTGTCGGCAGCGAGTGGCGTGTCGCAAATCCGGCGGTGTTGGAGGAATACACGCATGTCCTCGCCATCCTCACCTACAAACCGCAGCTCGACGCCATGGACAGCATGAGCGTGACTTATTTCCTCTTCCTGCAAGACCGCGTGGAAGAAGCGCTGGCCCGCTTCAAGGCCATCGACGCCACCAAACTGCCCACGAAGATTCAGCACGACTACTTCCAGTGCTATTCAGCCTTCTACGAGGGCGACATTGCGGCTGCACGTGGTCTCACCGCGAAATACGCCGATCACCCCGTGCCACGCTGGAAGACACTCTTTGCCGATGTGGCCACGCAGCTCGATGAAATCGAAGGCAAGGCCGTGAAGGGTGAAAAGACCGACAAACCCGACCGCGAGAAGCAGCAGGCTGAACTCGCAGCCACAGAGCCGTCGTTTGAGTTCAAGGTGGAGAACAAAACCATCGCTCTAAGCTGGAAGAACCTCCCTGAGGTCACGCTGAACTACTACCTGATGGACCCCGAGTTCAGTTTCAGCAGCAATCCGTTTGTGAGCCAGGATTCCGGCCGTTTCAGCATCATCAAGCCGAACAAAACCGCCTTGCAGGTTCTGCCGAAGGATCAAACCACGCTGGCCGTGGCCCTGCCCGCTGAATTCACCAAAGCCAACGTGCTTGTCGAAGTCATCGGCGCTGGAAAACGCCAGACGCAGGCCTACCACGCGAACACCTTGAAGCTCACCCTCACCGAAAACTACGGCCGCCTCGAAACCCGCGACGCCACCACCGACAAGGCGCTGTCCAAAGCCTACGTGAAGGTCTATGCCAGGCTCAACAACGGCACCGTCCGCTTTTTCAAAGACGGCTACACCGATTTGAGAGGCCGCTTCGACTACGCCAGCCTCAACGCGCCCGAAAACGGTGCCCCTCAACCCACGCCGTATGAACCCGCTCCCGCCAACGGCCTCGATTACCAGATGCTCAAGCCTGCCGAGTTGAACAATGTCGAAAAACTCGCCCTGCTCATTCTCAGTGACACACACGGAGCGATGGTGAAGGAAGTGAATCCGCCCGGAAGATGATCTGTAGTTTGTTGTTCACGCTTCAGCGTGTTTGTGAGAGAAGAGGACACGCTAAAGCGTGAACAACGTACCAACTTGCCATGAATCGATCACTCTTACTCCTGCTTGCTTTCACCCTCACCGCCGTCGCCCGTGACAAGACGCTCGACATCTACTGGATCGACTCAGAAGGCGGTGGCTCGACGTTGATCGTGACTCCAGAAGGTGAATCGATGCTCATCGACACAGGCAATCCCGGTGGGCGTGATCCGCAGCGCATTCAGAAAGTCGCCACCGAGGTCGCGGGGCTGAAGCGCATCGACCACGTCGTCATCACCCACTTTCATGTCGATCACTTTGGCGGACTGGCCGAACTCGCAGCGTTGATGCCGATTGGGACGCTTTATGACAAGGGCATCACCGAAGGCAGCCCTGATGGCAAAGCCCAGGACATGCGCTGGACCTTGATGAGCCGGCCGTACCGCGACGCGAAGGTGGAAAAACGCGTCACGTTGGCCGCAGGGAGCCTGATTCCATTCAAACAAGCCGAAGGCGGCCCCAAGCTCCAATTGCGCTGCCTCGGCGCGAATCAGCAGTTCATCCCGCCGTATCCAGATCAGCCGGAAAACCCGCTCAAGGGTTCCGTGCCGCCAAAAGCGCCCGATCCCAGCGACAACGCAAACAGCGTCGTGCTCGTGCTCGACTTCGGCGGCTTCCGCTTCTTCGATGGCGGCGATTTGAGCTGGAACATCGAGGAGAAACTCGTCTCGCCCTTCAATCTCGCCGGCACCGTCGATCTGTATCAGGTGAACCACCACGGCCTCGACAGCAGCAACAACCCCATGCTCATCCGCAGCCTCCAGCCAACGGTTTCCGTGATGAACAACGGCCCGCGCAAAGGCACCAGCAAGTCCGCCATGGATGCGCTGAAGTCCACGCCGACGATCCAGGCCATGTATCAAGTGCATGAGAACGTGCGGGACGATCACGAGAACACCGCCGACAAAAGCATGATCGCCAACCACGGCGATCTTGCCGAGGGCTGCGCCGGTCATCACATCCACTGCACCGTCAGCGCGGATGGAAAGAGCTACACGGTCGAAGTTCCGTCCCAAAAGCACTCGCGGTCATTTCAGACGCGGGAGAGGTGATGCCCTGGAGGATAGGCCTCCGGCCTGTCAACGGATCGAGGCGTCCCGCCTTTGATCGGGAGTAAGGCGAGACGCCCCAGTCCACTGACAGCCGGGACGGCTATCCTCCATGGATCAACCTGCCCGCTTCCAATCCTCGCGGCTCACACGAGTGCGGAGAGCGTTGGCTTGCTCATCATCGAACACCTCGGCCTTTGGATCCCAGCGCAGCGGACGGCCGAGTTCCATCGCGATGAGGCCGAGGTGCATGGTCGTGCTGAGACAGTGCAGCGCCTCGGCGCTGTAAGTCGGCGTCTTGCCGGTGCGGATGGCTTCGAGGAAGTTTGGATGCTCACGCTGCGGACGCGGCCAGATCTTATTCGTCGCGGGATCGATCGGACGCTTGAAAATTTCCATGTTGCTCGCCGTCAGTACGCCATCCCAGCCTTCAACACCCACCCAGCCGTCGCTGCCTTCGATACGGATCGACGGCTTGTCGGCGCTGACTTCCATCACCGCACCGTTTTCATACGTGTAGGTCAGGTGATAGGTCTGCGGCACCGTGTTGATCGACTCCGGCGGAATCTCCCCCTTCCCTTCCACCTTGACGGGGCTGCTGTTCTCCGCACCGATGGCGACCTGCGCGCTGTCGATAAGATGCGCGCCCCAGTCAGTGAGTGAACCGCCGGAGAAATCGCGAATCTGCCGCCACACCTGATCGTTCGTGAGGCTCGGGAAGTACTCGCGCTTCGGCGCAGGGCCGAGCCAGAGATCAAAGTTCAGCTCTTCCGGCACTGGTACGGTCGTCTCCTTTGGAAACACCGGTTTCTTCGGCAGTTTGATGATCATGCGCTGCACCTTGCCGATGCCGCCGTTCCGCACGACCTCGCAGAGCTTGTGATACTTGATGAGCGAGCGGTCTTCGAGCCCGGTGGCGAACACGGCCTTCTTTTTCGCGACGAGATCGGCAAACGTGCGTCCTTCCGCGATGGTGAGCGTGGGCTTTTCACAAAAAATATGCTTCCCGGCCTCGATCGCCATCGTGGCCATCGGGATGTGCCAGTGATCCGGCGTGGAGATGACCGCCGCATCGATGTCCTTCCTCGCTAGCAGTTCACGGAAGTCGGCAATGTCCGCGCAGCCTGTGTCGCCGTTCTTTTGGTTCACCGCATCGATGGCGCGCTGGCGGCGGCTCTTGAACACATCGCAGATGGCGATGACGCGGCAGTCGTCCTCCTGCAGGAACGATTGCAAGTTCACGCCGAAGCCATGCTTGCCTACACCGATGCAGCCGAGCGTGATCTTCTTCGACGGCGCATCCGCGCCCAGCAGACGCGCTGGAATGAATTGCGGCACGACACCGGAGGCGATAATGCCACTGAGACCGGTCTTGAGCAGCGAACGACGGGTGAAGCTGGGAGACGTTTTCATCTTTGGTGCTGTGAACGATGCGAATGAAGAAAAAGTAGCTTCGATTGGCAATCGAAGCCGAATTGCCCAAATGATTCGACTGCCAGTCGAATCTACTTCCGCTGACGAATCACCGGCGCAAGCCACTTCGCGGTCTCGTCAGCGATGACATTGTATCCTGCAAGGTTTGGATGACGGTCACCAGCCCAGCCGGGAAGATGGCCGAAGATGCCATCGAGACGGTTGTCGAGCACGACGACTGTTGGGTCGGTGCCTGGCTGGATGTAAGGTGTGGCGAAGGCGCGGAGGTTCTCGGGAATCTTGGCGAGCGAATAGCGGCGGTAGTTGAGGCCGTCGGGGTTCTTCTTCAATTCGGCGTGATAACGCGGGGCGATGTCGAAGAGCGTGAGCTTTTCATCGGCAGCGATCTGTTTGATGAGAGCGTTGATGTCCTCGTGCAAATTGTTGAGCGCATACGGGATGGCGGTCATCGGGATGAGCATCGCGTTCGGGTGGTCTTTACGCAGGCGTTCGAGGAGTTCGTGGAAGTCCTTCGGGAAGGCGGTGTTGAAGTCCTTGATCCGCGACTGGTCGTTGAGGCCGTAGCGGATGAAGATGTAGTCGGCCTGCGGCTTGGTCTTCACGGCCTTGTCATAGCGCGTGTCGAGCAGGCGGCGGATGTATTCACCGCTGACGCCTTCATTATAGACGTCGCAGGGCGGCAAATCGGCCTCGGCGGCGAGTTTGATGCGCAGCGTGTCCTCGATCTGCGGTTCATCAGGCGCAAGTTTCTTGGGAATGCTCGCTTCGGTGGTGCTGTCGCCGAGAAGGATGATTTGCAGGCGCTTTTTGCCTGCGGTGGCAGCGCTGAACGCAAAGGGCTGACCGCCGATGAGTTGATCCGAGGTGATGGTGGAGCAGATGCGCTTCTCGACATGCTGGATGAAAAGATCGGTGCCGCGCACATGACTGACGAAAGGCCAGCGTGCGGGATTGTACATGGTGTCCGTCATGTCGCGCATCAGGACGACGTGTTTACCGTTCTTCGCCATCTGGCGGAGGCCGAAGGGGCGGCCTGCGACGCACATGTTGGTGTGGACGCCCATGAGGATGACGTTGTCGATGTACTTTGACTCCAGGAGGTTCCAGATCTCGACGCCGCTGTCGCTGATGGCGTCTTTTTCTTGGTCGATGCGCAGCGTGTCGATCTGCTTCGTCCACGGCGCGCGCGGATTGAGGCCTTTTGCGGTCAATTCGGCGGCCCAGGCGGCGTGTTCAGCGAGATCGTCGTCTTCACCGCCGTCTGTTTGGTCGATGGGATAAACGGCCTGTTCTTCCGCTGGGATCTGTTTGCACCACTCGCCGATCTTGTCGGGCAAGCGTGCTGCCTGTGGCGCGGATTTCGCACGCTCACGTGCCAGAGTGCCTTCATAGGGTTTCATGCAGGAACTCGGCGCGTGGATGATGAGCACGCCGTCTTTGCGGGCCTTTTCGAGCACCTCATTAAAGCGCGGCGCCATTTCGCCTTCACGCGTGACAGCGTTCTTGCAGTGATGCAGATCCCACATGTCGCAGACGATGATGGCGGTGCGTGACGGGAGCCATTGTTCTTTGACGAGCGTCGCTTTGCCGGATGGCGAGCGGGATTGCAGGGTGAGGGAGAGATCTGCGGATAAGGCAGACAACGTGAGAGCAAGGAGGAGTGCGAGTGTTTTCATAGCTATTTCGAGAGCTTCTGGTGCAGTTCGTGGACTTTGGTGGCGATGCGGTCTTCGACGCTGTCGGCCCAGCCGGCGGCGGCTTCGTAGTCGCCTTCTTTGAGGACGCGCAGGCTGGGGACGTAGCCGGTGTAGTCGTTCGAGTAACCGGCGACCCAGACACCCGCCGCACCGGCAAACTCGCGTTTGAAGCGCAGCGAGTAATCGACCACGACCTCGCTGCCGAGCGTGATGAAGGTGAGGTCGTTGCCGAGTTTGATGACCTGCACTGGATAAGGATGCGGTTCGCGACCCGGCTTGGCATAATCGAGGATGATCTCTTCATACGCGGCACGAATCGGGCCTGCGACGGGCCGTGGATTCACCGTGAGGGCCATTTCGACGGCATTGGAGAGCGAACGGCCATGCTGCATCGAAAGCTCCAGATCGGTGATGCCGGGGACGACATCGCTGCGGCGCGGATACGGGTTTTGATCGGCACCGCATCCCATCAAGAACAGCGCGGTGAAGCCCGGACGATGCTCCTGTAGGTATTCCTGCGCAAAGCCGGCGTAGTCGCCGCAGAAGTTGTAGAAGCCGAGGCTGGTGTTGTGACAGGCGTACCCGAACAGCGTGGCCCGCAGCGTGCCATCGGGCGCTTCGACGCGCAGCGCGGGCACTTCGTGATCCACGGGGCCATCGGGGTTCGGCGCTTTTTTGGCATTGGGATGATCCGGCGGCAGCGTGTAATCACGACGGCGGTTCATGGCGAAACCACAGCGTGCTTTGTTCCAGGTGAGCCGCGCCGGTTGCATATCCGCCAGCGCTTTGCCGATGATGCCGACGATGTCGTCCTGCAGCTTCTGCGTGTAGTCCCAGGAATCTTTGGCCTGCGGGTTGTCCTTGTCTTTCTCGGTCAAAGGCGTCGTGCGCAGTGATGGCCCGCTGTGCGTGTGCGAGGCGTTCATCACCAGATTGGCCTTTGGCAGCTTGAACTCCTTTTCAGCACGCTCAGCCACCGCATGGCGCAGCAGTTGCGGCACGCCAATGAGATCGAGCGTCACAAACACGAGCTTGTTCCCCTGCTCATCTTGAAGCGCGAGGGCCTTGGCGAAAAGTTCCTGTACCTTGCCGACCGCAGGTGTCTTGCGCGACGCATAGCCCGCCATGAAGAGCATCTTCTGCGGCGTCACCTTGACCGTGACCACGCCAACCTTCCAATTCGCTGGAACGTGTGGCGCGACAGACTTGGGAGGTGTTGGCGGCGACAGCGGTGTGGCTCCAGGTGGAGCGGCGATGACGCTGGTGGTGAAGAGAACAACGGTGAGGATTCCTCGGAGTGGCATGCGCAAACTACGTCCGTGTGAGCGTTGTTTCTTCCAATTCCATGTCACGCATCACCGCCATCGAAACCGCCATTCCGTCCGGCATCATGCCGAATCTGCTGCTCGTCCGCATTCACACCGAGGACGGTTTCATCGGCTGCGGCGAAACGTATTATACGCCGCATGCCATCGCGGCGCTGATTCATGATTGGATGGCGGAACGACTGCTCGGAGCCGATGCGCTGGCGATTGAAGCGCACTGGCGCTTCATCTATGAGCGCTGCACGCCGTTTGGTCATCCGGGCGCGGAGATGCGGGCGCTTTCAGCCATCGACCTCGCGCTGTGGGACATTCTCGGCCAGGCGTGCAATCAACCGGTGTATCGGTTGCTCGGTGGGCCGGTGCGTGATGCGATTCCGGTGTATAACACGAGCGGCGGACCGAGCTACGGAGCGCTCAATGGTGCCACGGAAGCGCCTCGTCATCCGGGATGGCCTGGCTATGGCGACATTGGCTCCAAAGGCCCGTTACAGGACAACTGGGCTTCACATTTCGCCGCCGGTGATCTAGCGGAGGAACTGCTCGCCGAAGGCATCACGGCGATGAAGCTGTGGCCGTTTGATCGTGCGGCGCATCGCAATGGCGGCCTGCACATTTCATGGGCCGATGTCGAAGAAGGCATGAAGCCGCTGCGCGAGATTCGCGAGCGGGTGGGCATGAAAATGGACATCGCCATCGAAGGACACGCGTTTTTCCAGCTTCCGGCTGCGCAACGCATCGCGGAAGCATTGCGCGAGATCAAGCCGCTGTGGCTGGAAGACGTGCTGCGCGTCGATAACGCTGCCACGCTGGCCGATTTCCGTCGTCGGAGTGGTCTGCCCATCGCGGCGAGCGAGATGCTGCTCGGCCGCAAAGAATATCTGAGCGTGCTGCAAGCGCAGGCCTGTGACTACTGCATGGTCGATCCCACCTGGAACGGCGGCATCAGCGAAACACGACGCGTCATCGAGATGGCGCAGGCTTTCAACGTGCCTGCGACGATTCACGACTGCACCGGCCCTCTCACGTTGTTCAGCGGCCTGCATCTCGCCGCGTCATCGGCCAATGTCGTGTTTCAAGAAACGGTGCGGGCGCACATTCGCTCGTTTTATGACAAGCTGGTCGATACGCTGCCGGTCATCACAAATGGGAAAGCGCAGTTGCCGACGGGAACGGGGTTGGGGACGAAGCTGAAGGACGAGCTGTTCCGCGAAGGGGTGAATGGGTGGAGGAAGAGCGAGGTGAAGTAGCGGAGTGCTGCGGGCTGAAGCCCGCGCTCCTGGCGTTCGCTTCATTGCGGAGCGTGGCAGCATGACGTAGTCTCGCGGTCGTGTTCTCCCGATTCATTCCTGAACTCAGCGCCTTGGATGCCGATTTGCGCGAAGCTTTCCTCGAAAAGCTTCGCGTGCGCTGGACGCACACGTCCACGGCGTTGGAAGGAAACACGCTGACGGAAGGCGAGACGCTCGGGGTACTGCGCTACGGCCTCACCATTTCAGGAAAGCCGCTGGCAGATCACAACGAAGTCGTCGGTCACAGCCGGGCGCTGGACTTGCTGTATGGCTGGCTGGATGAGGGGCGTGTCTTGCAGCCGGAAGACCTGCACGCACTTCATCAGGCCGTGCAAACCAGCGTGGAAGTGGACTATTTGAAGCCTGTGGGTGACTGGAAGCGCGAGCCGAACTCGACGCTCGCCAAGCAAGGCGGCAAGACGGTCATCAATGACACCTATGCGATGCCGGAGCATGTGGCCGCGCTCATGCAGGACTGGCTGGCAGGTTTTCAGCAGCGGCGGCAGGACACGAGGGTGTCAGCGCTAGATGCGTATGTCTGGAGCCACGCAACTTTCGTGCGGATTCATCCGTATGCGGATGGCAATGGCCGCATGGCACGACTGCTGGCGAATCTGCCGGTGATGGAAAAAGGCCGACTCCCTGTTTTCATCCCGTCTGAGCGGAGGCTCGATTACATCGAAGCTCTGGCGACCTGGCAGCTTGCCTGTGGGCCGATGCGTCCGAATCAAGCGCTGGAAGGTGATGGTGAGCATTTGCAGTCCTTCCAGACTCTTTGCGATTCATGTCTCACGGAATCGAATGCGCTGCTCGATGAGATTCGAGCAACGCAGGAAGCAAGAGGGCGTTAGAGCTTCGACTTCATCCACGAATAGAAACTCGCGCCGATCTGGGCGTAGCCGACGGGGTTGGGGTGGACGCCGTTGTTGTTGGGGTAGCCATCGAGGGGGTCGAGGTTGAGTTCGGTGGGGACGAGGTGGATGCCGTCTTTTTCGCGGTTGGAGAGGCGCTTGAGCATGAGCTGGACGATGCGGTGCTGGATGCGTTTCCAACCCCAGCGCGGGTATTTGTCCTGGTAGTTGGAGGTGAAGGCTTCCTGACGGGAGTTCGGCGGTGTGGTCAAACCGACGGCGAGAATGGCCTTGGGCGCGGCCTTGTGGAAGGCGGCGAGGAGTTTGTCAGCGTTGTCGAGGACGCTGTTGATGGTGGCGTCAGGCTTGGTGGGATCGGCGCCGAAACAGTCGTTGATGCCGAGGAGGAAGGTGACGACATCGGGAGGCTGATTGTCACAGTGCTCTTTGAAATAGCGATTCAGATCGAAGACGCCGGTTTTGCCATCTTTGGCGGGGAAGATGAAGGGGCTGGTGGCCTTGCGTGCTAGCGGCCCGGCGGTGACGCCGGGGGCTTCGGGAGTGAATTTGGTGAGGAAGGTGGCCCAAGCCCAGCCGCCGTAGCCTTCATGCGCGACGCCGGGCTGCGCGCTTGCGGGTTTGTGCGTGCCGAGCAAGGTGAACTTTGGATTGCCGGGCGTGGCGAGCAGGCGGGCGATCTCGTTCGGATAAACCGTCGCGTGCGTGAGGCTGTCGCCGACGATGAGGAGTCGCAGCGGTTTGGTGGAGATGGATTTGCGCGGGGCGATGTGCAATGTGGTCTTGCCCTGCTCCAAGATTTTGCCGCTGGCGTCTTTGACGGTGAGTGCGAGCGGGTGGTCGCCGACATCGCGATCGGTGGGTGTGATGGTCCAGCGGCGAGGTTCGTTGGTGCCGAGCTTGCAGGTGAATTCAAAGCGGTAGTCCTCGAGTTTCTCGGTGAGCACGATGTTGTCGTGGTAGATGCTCATCGGCACGTCGGGCGTGGCGTAAACGACGGGCGGGAGGGTGAGCTGGAGGTCGCCCGCACATGCGGCAGCCGTGATGAAGCAGAGAAAGAGGCAAAGCGTTGCCCGAAGGCGATGGCGGGAAGATTTCATGGAGCATTGGATGTGGCGGAGTGCAGCGGACTGGAAGTCCGCGCTCCTTTACGGAGTGCCGTGAACGAATCGTTCCATGAAGCGCAGAATGGCGGACATGGAAAGCTGGCCGCCGGGGGTGGACGGGAAGTAATCGGTGCCATGCGTGCCCCAAGGGAGTTCGAGGAAGCAGTGATCGTCGCGATGGGCGCGCAACTGGGTGAAGCGACGGCTGTGGCCGATGCCCACGAGGGAATCGAGCGTGCCGTGAATGAGCAGCGTGGGCAGGCTGTGCTGGTCGAGAAACGCGGTGGCGGAGGCAGTGCGGTAGGCTTCGGGGACTTCGTGCGGATCGCCGCCCATGTATTGGCGGACAAGCGTGAGGGATTTCAACAAATCATCAGGGAGCGCCCATTCACGCGCGAGATGCATGTTCGGCGTGCCATAGACCGAGATGCAGGCACGTGCGCCGAGTTCGGGCATGCCATAAGCACAAGCGGCGGCAATTTGCGCGCCGGCGGAACGTCCCATGAGAGCAATCCGATTCATGTCGATGCCAAGTTCAGCCGCGTGATCGCGAATCCACGCGAAAGCATGTCGCGTGTCCTCGGCTTGAGCGGGCCACGGATGTTTTGGCGCGAGCCGATAACCGTAGGAGCATAGAATGTAGCCGTGCGAGGCGAGTTCGGTGTTCGCGCCGATGAACTCACCGGCATCGCCACTGTCCCAGCCACCGGTGTGGGCGATGAGCAGGCAGGGCAGCGGCTTGGTGGCTCCGACAGGGCGATAGATCACGATGTCGAGTGATTCATCGCCGTCCTGCCAGTA
>JAYVIO010000223.1:0-12020 GCA_043770175.1 Verrucomicrobiales bacterium
CAAACGTGCAGGCAACTTCCATCGGCACAGAGACGGACTTGGTGACGATGATGGCGGGAGAAAAGGCGGGCGCATCATAGACCGGATAGAGCAGATCACCGTCTGCCCGGACATCCGAGCTGGGAAAGAGGCCCTGATGATCCGCAAAGGGAGCGCGCAGCTCGGCTTTGGTTTCCCACCGGCCGATGCGCTCGGTGATGAGGCTCTGAAGCTGCGCTGCTTGATCGGAGGCCTGGGGCCGCAGCCACTCCGTGGTCTCGCGCAACCAGACGAAATCTGCGTCCCGCAGATGGCTTTGTCCGATTCTGGCATTCAGGTCACGCACGATGTCGTCATGGAGGCGCTGGCGCATTTCTACGGCGAGGGCGGGATCGTGCTTGTTGAGCGTTATTAGCGTGGCCTCTGCCTGCGCCAGCTCCGCCGCGCTCCAGGTGCCGTGCTGCATGGCGCTGGTGAGCTTGGTTTCGAGGGCGAAGCGCTGCCGCTGCATGGCTTGGCGCTGTACATTCCACAGGGCGAAGGCTCCGAGCAGCAAACAGGCGGCCAGCGCGGCCGTGAGGGCAGGTTTTTGACGGGCGCGGCGGATGACGCGCGTCGCCAGGGAAAGCGAGCGGGCTTTGACAGGCTCTCCAGCAAGGAAACGCTCCAAGTCTTCGGCCATTGCCGTGCCATCCGCATAACGATCTCCGGGGCGGTGGGAAAGAGCCTTGAGGACAATGCATTCCAAATCACGCGGCACCTCGGGATTCAGCACGGAAGGCGGCGCGGGGCGGATCTCATCGGCATGGCGGCGCACAACTTGTGTGAGATCGCCGGGGTGCGGATGCACCTGTGTGAGCAGTTCGTAGAGCGTGGCAGCCAGTGCATAGACATCCGTGGCGGGAGTGATGCCGCCACGGGAACGGTCGATCTGCTCGGGGGCCATGTAGGGGGCGGTGCCAAGGGCTTCGTTGGTGAGGGTGAGTGGCAGGCTGTCCTCCAGCTTGGCGATGGAGAAATCGACAATGATTGGCTGCTGCGTGACCGCGTTGACGAGAATATTGGCCGGTTTGAGATCCCGATGCACCACGCCCAGCGCGTGAAACCAGCCGGAAGCACGGGCCACTTGCGCGATAAGCCGCACACGCTCCCTCAAGCCAAGGCGATGCGCCTCGCACCACTTTTTGAGGTTCAATCCTGGGATGAACTCCATGACCAAGCAGGCTCGGGATTCCGTGAGCTTGAAGTCGAGAATGGGGACGACGTTTGCGTGAGAACCGGCCTCACGCAGCTTCATGAGCGTGGCGGCCTCGATGTCCAGACGTGCCAGCGTCTGCTCATCCCCGACTCGCGTGGGGTCGAGCATCTTCAGCGCCACGATCTTTTCCGTTTCACGCTCCCTAGCACGCCATACCTGCCCCATGGCCCCGGAGCCGATGCAGTCCAGCAGCTCGAAGCGATCCTCCCAATCAAAGGCGTGCAGCAGATCCGGCACTGGCGGTCGTGAATGGCTTTCAGAACTCATGGATTGCAGCAAGGACACTCGGACATTCTAATCGAAAGTCACCTGGGCATTCTTTACGTCAAAATGTTCCGCCGGCGATTGCCATTGCACCTGCCACGCACGATAAAATGACCTCCATCCACCGTTCACCATCTCGTGCTGCAACCCGCCTCCTCACCGCCCGCGTCGGATCGTCTGTTCCCGGCCACCTCGCAAACCTTGCTGGAGCGCATTCAGGTGGCTGACCCCAAAACACGCGAGGTTTCGCTCGCACAGTTTTGCAGCCTCTATTACCCAGCGATCTATGGCTTTGGTCGCAAGCTCGGCCTCACAGCGGAGGACGCACAGGACCGCACCCAGGATTTTTTTGTGGAAGTGGTGCGCGACGGACTGCTGAAGCGCTTCGACCCCTCGCGCGGCACGCGCTTCAGCTCTTGGCTGATGAAGTGCTTCAAAAACCTGGAGCACAACCACCGTGCCGCCAGCGCCACCGTGAAACGCGGCGGTGGGCGCATCTTTGTGGAGTTCGATGCGGACAGCGTCGAACACAGCTATCAGTTGGCTCGCGGCATGGACCTGCCGTTGGAGCCGTCCTTTGATCTCATGCTGGCACGCGGCCTGTGGGACATGACCTGCGGTCATCTTCGTGCCAAACACACCGGCACGGCGAATGCCGCCCTGGTGGAAGAATTGCTGCCACACCTGCTTGCCGAACGCTGGCCTGCCGCTCCGGCCTCCAGCCAGGAAGAACTGGCCGCCAGACATGGCACCACCGCCGTGCGCTTGAAGGCTTTCTTCAACCGCACGCTGAAGACACAGGCACGGCGTTTTTTTGGCGGCACCGCCGCTCATGCGAACCCGGGCATTTCAGAAAATGAGATTACCGAATTGTGGACGCTGCTCTGCCTGCATGGCGAGGCCTGATTTTGCCACCGATTAGAATGTCACTTGCCCATTTCGCCAAGCCCGTGTGTCTTGCAGGCATATGCCTGCGAAAAAAGCTTCCAAGAAAGCAGTAAAAGCCATCAAGGCTCCGAAGAAACTCAAGAACGTGCCCTTCTGGATCGGCTTCGATCTCGGCGGCACGAAGATGATGGCCTCGGTTCTTGATGCAAACTACAACGTGCTTGGCTCTGCGCGCAAATCCACCAACGGCTCCGAAGGTGCCGCCAAGGGTCGCAACAAAATCGTCAAAGCCATTCATGAGGCCATTGCAGAAGCTGGTGTGAACCCGAAAGGCATCCAGGGCATCGGCATTGGCTGTCCCGGTCTGGTGAATCCGGAGAAGGGCATCCTCATCTTCGCGCCAAATCTCGGCTGGACGAACATGGCGCTGCGCAAGCTGCTGCAGACCATCTTCAAAGCACCGGTGGCAGTGTTGAACGATGTCGATGCCGGAACCTACGGCGAGTATGTGCTCGGTGCCGGCAAAGGCGCGCGTTCGCTGCTCGGGGTGTTTCCAGGCACGGGAGTTGGTTCCGGTTTTGTCTATAACGGCCAGCTTGTCATGGGCCGTGCCATTTCCGCGATGGAACTCGGCAATCTGCTCCTTCCAGGCACCCATATTGGCAGTCCGGTCTTCGGTGTGGTCGCGCTCGAAGACCTCACCAGCCGCCTTGCACTCGCATCGCAGGCAGGACTGGCCTGCTATCGCGGCCAGATGCCAGATCTCGATAAAAAAACCCAGGGCGCACTGCGCAGCATCCGCAGCAAGGCGCTCGCCAACGCCTTCAAAAGCGGCGATGACGCCGCAATGATCATGTTCCGCAATGCCATCCGCTATCTCGGCATGGGTGTCGCCACTGTCGTCAATCTGCTCGCTCCTGACCGCATCACGCTCGGTGGCGGCTTGGTGGAGGAACTGCCCGGCCTCTACCTGAACCTGCTCAAGGAAGAAGTTGAGCGCTACGCCATTCCCGAACTCGCCAAAGGCGTGAAATACTCGCTCGCCAAACTCGGCGGGCAGGCCGTCGCGGCCGGTGCCGTGGCATGGCTGCGCCATGAGAAGAAGTAACCACGCATGAGCGACCCACTTCCAGCAACAACGGCGGCTCCACCGCCCGAACACGCCGTCATCTACGTCGGTGCCGCGTCCGTTTCCCTCGTCATCGGGCGGAAGGATGCCAGCGGCCAGTTCATCCGCATCGAGAGCCTCGACAAGCCGCTGCCCGTCGCCCGCGACACCTTCCGCTCCGGCAGCATCACCCGCAGCACCGTCGATCAAGCGGCGGCGATCCTGCGCGACTATCTTCAAACAATGCGCGAATACGGCATCCCGTCCTCGCAGTTGCGTTTGTTCACCTCGAACATTCTCGCCGAAGCCTCAAATCACGAGATTTTCCTCAACCGCCTCCAGGTTCACAGCGGCGTCACGCCCAGCCTCATCGACGACGGCAACATGACGCGCCTCGTCTATCAGATCGCGCAGCGCATGCTGCTGAAGAACCCCACGCTCGCCAAAGGCAACACCTTCGTCACCCACATCGGCCCCGGCAACACCCGCGCCATTTATTTCCAGCAGGGCCGCCTTGCCGCCTACAGCAACTACCGCCTCGGCATCTTCCGCGCACGTGAAGCCGTCGCCACGCCCGATGATGAGACGCAGCAGCAGATGCTGCATCTCGAAGAGCACATCCGTGGCGTCGTCGATCATCTCGCACAGGATTACTCCGGTGTGAAGATCGACAACCACGTCGCCATCGGTGCGGAGATTCAAAGCATCGCCCCGCGCCTCGGCAAAGCCCGCCACGGCGCCCATCTCGTGCGCGAGGATGAACTTTCCACCTTCACCGACAAACTCGCGCGCCTGACGCCCGATGAACTCGTGCGCGAACTCCACGTTCACTACACCGGCGGCGAAGGCATCGTGCCAGCGTTGCAGACGAACCTCGCGCTCGCCCGCCGCTTCGGCGATGACGCCATCTGGGTGCCGGAAGGTGAATTTCAGCTCGAACTCATGCTCGATTTGATGACTTCGGGCTCACGCACCGCCATCTTCCAGGAGGAAGTCATGCAGGCTGCGTCCGAAATCGGCGCACGCTACAAAACCGACCGCAAACATGCCGATCACGTCGCCCATTTCGCCCAGCAGCTTTTTCGTGAGCTGCAGCATCTGCATAACCTCGACTCCAAATTCGAGCTGGTTCTCCGCGTCGCCGCCACACTGCATGAAGTCGGCATGTTCATCAGCCCGCGTGAGCATCACAAGCACAGTCTCTACATCCTGCTGAACACGGAAATTTTCGGCCTCAGCACGCAGGACCGCGTCATGGTCGCGCTGCTCGCGCGTTACCATCGCCGCTACAATCCCGAACCAAATCACCCGAGTTTCTCCGACCTCTCGCGCGAGGAACGCATGATCGTGCTCAAACTCGCCGCTCTACTGCGTCTGGCCGATTCACTCGACCGCAGCCACGCGCAACGCATCAAATCCATCCAGCTCCGCCCCGAAGGCGCACGCCTCAACGTTCTGACCCAGGGCGTGGATGACACCACCGTCGAGCAGATCGCCATCAACTCGAAGTGCGACCTCTTCCGTGAAATCTACGGCTATGAAATCACCCTCGCCAAATCCTGACCCGCGCCTCCTCTGATGCGAAAGGCTGGCGGACATGGGCCTTTTCCGCATCAGATCAGAGTCGGCGTTGTTCAGGGAAAACAACCCTATGCCCGGTTGGTTGAGTGGTCTGGCGAGCGGTTTCCCATGATCACGGACATTCGATTCTCGTGGTCGGGCCAAGTGGTCGAGCCGGTCGATGGACTTGCCTTCATCGGGCGTAATCCCATGGACTAACCCAACGTGTATGTCGCCACCGGATTCTCCGGCAACGGCATGACCTACGGCACCATTGCGGGCATGCTGCTCACCGATTTGATCCAAGGTCGGAACAACGCGTGGACATCCCTGTATGATCCATCACGGGTGACGCTGCGGGCAAGGGAGCCGTTGTCCGTCGCGGGCTGAGCAAAGTGGCTGTCTATTGTGATGCCGCAGGGCAGTTGCATGAGTGTTCAGCAGTGTGTCCGCATCTGGGCGGCATTGTGGCGTGGAATCATGCGAAAAAACGCGGGACTGCCCCTGCCATGGTTCGCGCTATGACAAGTTTGGTAAGGTGCTCAATGGGCCTGCCATCACGAATCTCAGTGAGGTGGCGGTGCGCTCACCGTGAAGCACTCCCAACGCCCGCTTCGTCGGGATTCACCCCATTGAGGCATGGCGGTGTGATTGCCAACATGTGGGCGGTGACAAAACCTCATCATCAAAACACCAACAAACATTCTCATATGACAACACTCGCAATCAAAGGCGATTGGAACATCCTCAAAGGGACGCTCAAACAAAAATGGGCCAAGCTGACGGACGATGATCTACAATACACCGAAGGCAAAGCAGAAGAATTGATCGGTCGCATCCAGAAGCGCACCGGTGAAACCCGTGAAGCGGTGGAAGAAGCTAATCGGCCACGGTGCGGAGGCAGAAGGAAAGTTTTTCTGCTGTGCGCACTGCGCCAAGCAATGGGTGGCAAGCGGCCTGGATGACCGGGTGTGAACGCTTGTGCAAGCGCGCAACCACCGAAGGCCCAAACCAAAACCCACGAAACAGAAGAGACACACTCGACATGTTACCCGAGAACAAGATCCCAATCATCTACGGTCCTGGGGAGACGATTGCCAGCCAAATGCCCAGCGCCAATAGCGAGCAGGTGAGCGAAAATATCAGTGCTGTGCACGAGTTCTACGCGCGTGAAGAACTTAAGCGCAGCGCCTCACAGCGCCATGCTGAAAACATCGGCGACTTCGTTGGGCGGCCTGCTTTTCTGGTCGGCATCCTGCTGTTCGTCGTCCTGTGGATAGGTAGCAACTTGGCGCTGCACCGCTGGGGCCGGCCCATGTTCGATGAACCGCCTTTTGTTGGGCTGCATGGCATTATGGGCTTGGCCGCGCTACTGATCACGGTCGTGGTATTGATCAAACAGTATCGGGTCTCCAAACTCAGTGAACAACGCGATCACTTGGATTTAAAGGTCACGCTGTTGATCGAACAAAAGACCGCCAAGCTCATTGACTTGATGGAGGAGCTGCGGCGTGACCTGCCAAACGTGAAAAACCGGCACGACTCCGGTGCGGTCGTCTTGCAACAAGCGATGAGCCCGGAACGAGTGCTGGCGGCCTTGGACGAAGAGGTCACTTCACCTGATGGTTCGATCTCCGTTTCAACCGCTGCCGCTCTTACTTCGGACGCTCGTTAAATCTCGGTCCTCAAGGTCACTGACGCTCCACCGCAGCACTCAGCCGCTGAATAGCCGTGAGCAGCTGTGGGAGTTTGATAGGCTTGACGAGGCGCTCGGAACAGCCGGCAGCTAGGCTTTGGCGGATGTCTTCTTTCATGCCGTAGCCGCTGCGCGCACGGGCGGGTAACACCCCATGGTGAGCGCGACGAATCGGCGGTATTCAGGCAACTTACGCCCATCATGGTGACGTGGCGGAACCGAATAACTTGAGCAACAAAACCAAAAACATGAAATCACTTATCGCGATCCTGACTCTCTTTGCCGTGGGCCTGACACTGACAACGCCCCTGCCAGCCGCTCCAGAGAAGGAAAAAAGCCTCTATGAACGCCTTGGTGGCGTTTACGCCATCGCTGCCGTCGTTGACCACTTTAGCGACGCGGTTGTGCAGAACCCGATCGTTGGAAAAGAATCGAAGAACCCAGCCCTCAGGAAATGGCACACAAAGAGTTTGGACCGGTTGCCGGGTCTCAAGTTCATGCGGACGTTGTGGGTTTGTGAGATCTCCGGCGGGCCGTTCAAATTCTCAGCGACAAAACCGGGTGAAACTCATTTAGGTCTGGAGGAGGCACATCGGGATCTCAAAATCTCGCCCGAAGAATTCGACGAGGTCGCTGCCGAGCTGGGGCGCTCCCTCGATTTCGCCAAAGTCCCTGCGCCTGAAAAGAAAGAAGTTCTTGCCGCCTTCGCTGCGCATAAAAAAGAGGTTACGGCTGGCTACGAAGCAAAGTGATTGCCCATGAAAAAGAAAACAAGCCCATCAAGCACCGACCGGAAGCCGTCGCAACCGGGGGCGCAGCATGGGCTACTAGACGTTTTTCTCGGCAGGTGGAAGATGGAGGGGAAACAACTTGAAGGACCATTCGGCCCGGATGCTGAAATCAAAGGAGTCCAATCCTATGAATGGCTGGGGGGAGGGTTCTTTATGATCCAGCGATTCGATGCGCTCGTCGATGGAAATGAGGCGGCGTGCATCGAGCTGGTCGGTTATGACGTCAAGAGCAAGACCTACCCCGTGCAGACCTTCTACAGCGATGGTTCCATCAGCTCGTGGCAGATGACGGAGAGCGACGGCACTTGGAAATTGACGGGCAAGTCCGAGACGGGCGGCAAATCCTCTGACGTGCGTTGCACCACCGTTTTCAGCGACGGGGGCAGCGCGATGAAGGGGAAATGGGAGTATTCCACCGACGGAACCCACTGGAAAACCTTCTGGAAAGTCAAAGCGAGCAAAGTCAACTAGCGTGCATTTCACCACCCGCCGCGCTTAGCCGCTGGATAGCTGCGAGAAGTTGCGGGATTTTGATGGGCTTGACGAGGTGCTCGGAAAAGCCAGCGGCAAGGCTTTGACGGATGTCTTCCGCCATGCCGTAGCCGCTCATGGCGATGCCTCGGAGGGGTTGGATGTCCTGTATTTGGGCTATCAGGTCATAGCCGCTGGCGTCGGGCAGGCCGAGGTCGCTGATGAGGATGTCGAAGGGTTCCGACTGCGCGAGTTTGAGAGCGCTGGCGACGTCGGTGGCGGTGGTAACGGTGAAGCCTTCCAGGGTGAGGAGGGTCTTGAGCGCTCTGCGCGTGTCGGCGTGGTCTTCGACGATGAGGAGCCGGTGGGACGTGGGCTTGGCTTGTTCGGGGGCGGCGGGCAGGCTGGGAGCTGGGTCTTGCGGCCGGGTGCCGGGCACTTGGATGATGAAGCTGCCTCCCTTGCCCGTGCCGAGGCTTTCGGCGCGGATGGTGCCGCCGTGGAGCTCGATAATGGCCTTCGAAATGGCGAGTCCAAGCCCGAGTCCGCCAAACTGCCGCGTGATGCTGGCGTTTCCCTGCTCAAAGGCATCGAAGATGCGCGGCAGCACTTCCGGCGGGATGCCCGCCCCATCGTCGGTGATACGGAGTTCGATACGAGATGGCGAGAGGCGCGTGCTGGAGACATGGATGCTGCCATTCCTCGGCGTGAACTTCACAGCGTTTTTGAGCACGTTCCAAATCACCTGCTGGAAGCGTGCTGGGTCGGCATAAATGAAGCCTGCATCGTCTGCGAGATCGAGCGTGAGTTGAATGGCCTGACTGCTCAGTTGCGGGCGGCAAGTGGAACACACCTGAAGCACCGCGCCATTGAGATCGAGCGGCTCAATATGCAACTCCAGCTTCCCACTGGCGATACGGGAGACGTCGAGCAGGTCGTCGATGAGTTTGGTCTCCGTTTCGATATTGCGCCGAATCATCGCCATATCCTCGCGCAGTTCTGGGCTCAGCGCAGGATCGCGCTCCAAAGCTGCCACGGTCATGAGCACCGGCGTGAGAGGGGTGCGCAGTTCGTGACTGAGAACGGCTAGGAAACGATCCTTGCTACGGTTGGCAGCTTCCGCAGCATCCTTGGCCTCGCGCAATTGCTCCTCGACCCGCTTCACTTCAACGCTGTCGAAAAAGGTGGTGATCGCGCCGGTGATCGCGCCATGCACATCCTTTAAAGGTGCAAAATTGACTACCACGGGCAGCAAGGAATCGTCGGGCCGCTGAATATAAACCTCCACGTTAAAGGCAGGGATGCCCGTGCGCAGGACCTCGTTGATCGGACTTTGGGACATCGGCACTTCCTTGCCATCCATCGTCCGGAGCATGAGCGACCCGCAGTGCCTGTCCACGCCCACCGTTGGCTCTCGTCCCCAGAGTTTCACCGCGTGTCGATTGTAGTGCTGGATGACCGCATTCTCGTCGCAGGAAAACACCGCTATGGGCGCGGAGTCGAACAGCACGCGGTAACGTTCATCGCTCTCCCGCAACTTGGCCTCGCCTTGCTTGCGCTGGGAAATGTCGTCCACCACGGTGACGAGATACTCCACCTCGCCCGTCGCGTTGCGCGAGCAGCTCACTGTGAGTTTTCCCCAGATGATGGACCCGTCCTTGCGCAGATAGCGTTTCTCCATCGTGTAGGAGTGGGTTTCTCCCGCGAGCAGGCCTTTGAGCTGGGATAGATCCGCATCGAGGTCGTCGGCATGAGTGATGTCCTGCCAGGTTTTGGCCAGCAGTTCCTCCCGCTCATAGCCGATGATCTGGCAAACACGCTCGTTGACGCGCAACCACGCACCACCGGGGTCCACGTGAGCAATGCCGACCGCCGCATTTTCGAAGGTCCCACGGAACCGTTGATTGCTCTCCCTCAGCGCCTCCTCGGCCCGTTTCCGGTCCGTGATGTCCCGCGCCACTTTAGACGCCCCGATGACTCTGCCCGTAGCATCCTTGATCGGTGAGGCCGTGACGGAAACATAGATCAACCTGCCATCCTTGGTCTTTCGCACCGTTTCCGTGTGCTGAGCAGTTTCGCCCCCACGGATCTTCGCCAGGATTCCCTCCTCCTCCTTCAGCCGGTCAGCGGGGATCAACGCCGTGACGGAAGCTCCGATCATTTCCTCCGCCGTGTAACCAAAAATCTGCTGCGCACCCGCGTTCCAACTCGTGATGACTCCATTCAAGTCTTTGCTGATGATGGCGTCCGCCGACGACGTGATGATCGCAGCCAGTCGATTGGAGTCGATGCCAGCTTTGGTCAATTCCGCTGTCCGCCTCTCCACCCTTTGCTCCAGTGCCGAGTTCGCCTGCATGAGTTCCTCCTCGGCCAGCCTGCGGGCGGCCACCTCCCGCTCAAGTTCCTCCGGGCTGCGCATCTTCAGTGCCTCCGGCAATACGGAGAACAGTGAAATCACCGTGGCCCACGAAACGATGGCGGTGATAAGCTTGATCAACCCAGCGAGTCGGTAAGCCGGCCACCAAAAGACCGCCGCATCCATCAAATGCGTGGTCCCGCACAGCAGAATGAACGCCCCGAAAAGCAGGAAAATCTTCCGAAACGGCAAATCCTGCCGCTGCCGCAAAAAAAACACCAGCACCAGCGGAATGGCAAGGTAAGCCGACCACACCCCAAGGTCCGAAAGGATGTGAAGCCATCCCTCCCCCGTGGACCAATTTCCACAGCGCCATCGTGCTGGGTAATCTGAGGTGTCGAATAGTTTGGAGAAAAAATTGGCGAGCATAGGGTGATCAGAGTGGCGGCACACCGGGAGGGGTGAGGGGAAAGGTCACAGTCAACTTGGCTCCGCCAACCTCGCCCACCAAAGCGCCTCCGAACCGTTCCACTACGGATGCCAATTCGTCCCGCACATCGATCTCCATCTTGGGCGGATTCTGCTTCGATTCGCCTGCGTGCCGCATCTCGAAACAGGCACAATTGTCGCATGCATACGCCGCGACAGTGCCCCCGCTGCGCGCAAACCAATGATCAGCGATCTCCACGACAAGCACACTGATCGCCTGCGAGTCCCGAGAAAACCAACAATCCGCCCCATCGAAGGACCAGTCGATCTCCATCTCCTCCGAGGCGACCCGTTGGCGTGATCGGCACTGCTCAACACACGCACTCAGAGAGACAGCGGTGGCTGGGGGAGTGCGAAAGCGAAGTCCGAGCCGCAGTTGCAGCTCGGCAATGCAGCCGATCTGTTTTCGGGCGACGGCAAGTCGGTCTAGTTCTCCCGCCGTGCTCGCACTTCGTTCAAGCACCATCAGTTGCAGGTCCAAGGCCGACAAACAATTGCCCAAGTCATGGGAGTGCCGACGGATGTAGCGGCCACCCATTGGAGATTCAGGATGGGCGAATAATCCGTCAGGACCGGTGACCCCGTGATTTCGAGGAACGGTGAGTGTGTGCATAAGTTCTCTTGGAATAAAAAAGGATGCGAGGCAACCCGTCTATGGGGTGAATACCTACCCTGTGGGAATTGTGCGACTTCAGCAACCCAGCAAGAAAGGGTCATGGGTCGATTTGCGGCAACCTGAACTATGATTTCACAAATCTACTTCTGCTCCTTTCTTGGAGCGCCTGCGCGCCGAGGAGGTGGCGACTGAACAAATCCGTCACCGTCAGTGGGTCACGACACTCTTTGTCCTGGGTCAAAAACCAGCCTTTGAAGTCCGTCGCCCAGACGTTACCGGGGCGCAGCGCAGCCGTAAATTAACCGCGCTTGACCTCAAAATACCAGGCCGCCTGCGCCGCGCCTCAATGAGGCTGTTGCACTTCAAATTCTCACCCAGCGCGCTGATGGCTGGCGCAGGCGTATTGGACCCGTTGCAGGTGTCAGCGCCTGAATTGCTGCAGTTGCAGTAACTATTCAGCACCCACAGTGTGGCAGGTGCTGGCCGCGCTTTTGGAGTGCGGCTGCGGCACCCTGAAAGGGTAAAGCTGCCGCTTTCGAGCGCG
>JAYVIO010000224.1:0-33425 GCA_043770175.1 Verrucomicrobiales bacterium
ACCCCGGCGGAAAGCGGTGGCTGCGCCCTTTCAGGGCTGCGCGACCGCACTCCAAAAGCTCTCAGCCTGGTCTTGGCGGCACCCACCTGAATAGTTACCTGATTTAGCGGTAAAGAGGCGCAAAAAACTGCAAAAAAGGCCGCTGATTTTTGCGGCTTCTGCGCCTTTTTTGCGGCCACTCCATCCGGCCTTGGCAGGAAGGATTGTGAACAACCTCCCCGGCTGTGAATACATGGGGCGCATTTTTTCACGAATAATTATGGCAATCGGACTGAGAATCCTTTATTTAAGGCATATTAAGCACTCGTTTTGTCAGTTCCTGTCTCTGGCATTTTGCGTTCGCCTGTCATGTCTGCCGCGAAGAAAGGCTCCAAAAAACCAGCCAAGCGCTCCTCTTCCAAGCGCAAGGGATTGGACACCCACGTCATCGACTATGAGCCGGAATCGCCGGTGATTCGCGAGCATGAGGCGGTGGAGCGCCGCCGTCGTGGCTTCCGCACGGCGATGTGGTTGATCGCGGCGATGATCGTTATCGGCCTCGGCTGGGTGACGTGGCATGAGGCGCTGGAAAAAAACTCGCAGTTCCTGCTCAAGAGCGTGGTCGTGAACACCGAGGGCACGCTGACGCGCCAGCAGATCGTTTCCGCCACCGGATTGACCGAAGACAGCAACCTGCTCACGATGAACCTGCGTGAAGTGCGGGCGAAGATCGAGCGCCTGCCGCAGGTGAAGTCGGCGGTGATTCATCGCGACTATCATGGCAAGCTCACGCTTGATGTCGTGCAGCGCATTCCCGTGGCGTGGATCGAATGCCCGAAACTGAAGCTCTTTGAACCGCTGAGCGGCAAAGGCTGCCTGATGGATGCCGAAGGCGCGCCCGTGCCTTGCGATGTCATCACCAAGGAATACCTCGCGATGCCAAAGCTCCGCTTTCCGGGTCTCAGTGAAGCATTTCCTGGCAAACCGGTGCCTGACATTCAAGTGCATGCGGCGCTGCGTTTGATGGAGAAACTGCAAAGCCGCGATGACGATGACCGCACGGTGCTGGAACTGATCGAAATCCCGAACGCGTGGTCGCTCGTCGCGCATTTCGGTGGCGATGCGAAGGTCACCTTCGGCGTCGATGACCTCGATCCGCAGCTCGTGCGCTTCGACCGCTTCATGCACGAGGCCCGTGAGCGCAAATGGCGGGTCGCCACGCTGAACCTGCTCTCGCGCATCAACACGCCCGTCACTTTCCACGCCACGCCGGATGTCACCGGTCTGACCCTGGCAGACACCGCCCCCACCACTCCCTGAACCGCCATGGCCAAAAGCACGATCTACGCAGGACTCGAAATCGGAACGCATAAAATCTGCGTCGTCGTCGGCGAGGCGAAACGCGACGGCGCCATCAAGATCCTCGGCGTCGGTCAGGCGCCATCGCGTGGTGTGCGCAAAGGCGAGATCGTCGATTTTGAAAAGGTGCAGACCTGTGTGAACGACGCCCTCGTGCGGGCCGAAGACCGCAGTGATGTGATGATCCGCAACGTCTTCCTCGGCGTCACCGGCGCTCACATCGAGAGTCTCAACAATCGTGGTCGTCATCGCCTGCCGGATGATCAAACCGAGATCACCGAGGACGATGTCGAGGAGGCGAAGGAGATCGCCCGCAGCGTCTCCATCCCGCAGTCGAACGTTTTTTTGCACAGCGTCACACGGCAGTACATCGTCGATGGCCAGGAGGCCGTGCGCCAGCCGATTGGGCGTGAAGGCCGCGTGCTGGAGGCCGATTACCACATCATCCACGGCGTGCGTGGCCGGGTGCAGAATGCCATCCGCTGCGTGCGTGAGATCCCGCTCGAAGTGGAGGACGTGGTGTTCAATCCCGTCGCAGCGGCACAGGTCGTGCTGACTCGTGAGGCCAAGATGCAAGGCGCCCTCATGATCGACTTCGGTGCCGGCACCTGCGACTACGTGTTGTATGAAGACGGCATGATCACCGCCTCCGGCTGCGTGCCGCTCGGTGGCGATCACATCACCAATGATGTCTCCATGGCGTTGCAGATCCCGAACGGTCGTGCCGAACGACTCAAGGTCGAGGAAGGCAGCGTCTTGTATGACACCGTGCCCGATGGCGAGATGCTGAGCATCGAGGACGACACGGGTTTAATTCTTGGCGAAGTCGAACGTGCCTTCCTCAATGAAGTCATGAACCTGCGCACCAAGGAAATCCTCACGCAGGTGCGCGTGCGGGTGGAGGATCACCTCGGCCGTCTTGGCGCGGGCGTGTATCTCACGGGCGGAGTCAGCATGATGAAAGGCGTTGACGTGGTGGCCCGTGAAGTGTTTGGCATCAAGGTCACCCGCGCAGGTTCGGCGCCCGTCAGCGGCATCACCGCCACGTTCGAAAATCCGCAATACTCCGCGCCGATCGGCCTCATTCGTTACGCGCAGATTCTGGACAGCGAGAAACCGTTTCTCTCCCCGTTAAAACGTCTTGGCCGCCGCATGCAGGAACTCCTCTCCTCCGTCACTCTTTAACTTCACAGACATCATCCTCAACCACCCACCCTTATGGTAGAATACGACCGCTCCCAGTCACGCGACGGCACCGACAAACCCGGACCGCGCATCTGCATCGTCGGCGTCGGCGGTGCCGGCTCCAATGTCGTTGATCGCATCACACTCGATCGCATCGTCGAGGCCACGCTTGTTTGCGCGCACACGGATGTGCGCGTGCTCGGCCACTCGATGGCGCCGGTGAAAATCCAACTCGGGGCCGAACTCATGAAGGGCATCGGCGCCGGTGGCGATCCCGATCTCGGCCGCGAGGCCGCGCTGTTTTCACGCGAGCAGATCCGCCAGGCCGTTGATGGCCATGACATCATCTTCATCAGTGCCGGACTCGGCGGCGGCACCGGCAGCGGTGCGGCTCCCGTGATTGCCGAGATCGCCAAAAACACCGGCGCGCTCGTGATCGTCGTCGCCACCATGCCCTTCAGCTTTGAAGGTCGTCGTCGTCTTGGTCAGGCCGAGGAAGCACTCGAACTGCTGCAGAAGCGTGCCGACGCTTTGGTGCTATTTGAAAACAATCGCATGGGCGAACTCATCCTGCCGAAGGACGGCATTCAAAAAGCCTTCAATCAGGCCGATCAGCTCATCGCACAGAGCCTGCGTGCCGTTTCCACCATCACCACCACGCCTGGATTGGTGAAGCTCGGTCTCGACGATCTCACCTCCGCGCTCGCCAATGCCAATGGTCGCTGCCTCTTCGGTTTCGGCGAAGCCCGTGGTCAGAATCGTGGCACCGAGGCGCTCAAGAAGGCGCTCAAGAGCCCGCTCATCGACTCCGGTCGTCTGCTGCATCAGACGAAGAACCTGCTCGTGCATGTCGCCGGTGGCGAATCGCTCACGCTCGTCGAAGTCGAAGGCGTCATGAAGCAGCTTGGCCGTCATGTGCCCGATCAAACGCACATCCTCTTCGGTCTCGGCGTCGATGCGAAGCTCGGCGACGCCATCGCCATCACGCTCATCAGTTCGCTCGGCCTCACGCAGCTCAACGCCCACGCCACCGCCGCACCGCCGTCCGAAATGCTCCAGCCGCGTGCCGAACTGCCCGCTCCTGCTCCCGCCCCGGCACCGAAGCGCGAAGCGCCCGCGAAGAAAGCCCCATCCCCCTATGCGCCGCCGGTCGAAGCTCCTGCCGATCTCCTCTTCAAGGCCGAGGAAATCGCGGTCGTGCCTGCTGAAGAGCCATTCCCCTTGAATGGCACGCATGCCGCAGAGGAAATGCAGGAAACCGTCGAGCAGCCGGTGCTCGCACAGGACGAGCCCGTGGCCGAAGAACGGCCCACCCCCATCATCGCCCCCACGCCTGAAACCGCCCGCATCCCGGTGCGCACTCCCGCTGCCAAGGAACTCGCCGACGCCGCCCGCAGCAAAGAATCCAGCCTCGCCGCCGTCGTCGCCCGCAGTGTCACGTTGCAGACGGAGTCCGCTCCTCCCCAGGATGATTTGCTCACCTTCGACGCTTCCACGACGACCACCATCAGCGCCACCTCCACCATCATCGCCCGCAAGCCCGCCGCCACCGAGCAGCAGACCTTCAGCCTTGGCGAGGAAGACCGCGGCCGCTTCAAGGACACCGAACCCTCCATCGTTCAAGGCGAAGACCTCGACGTGCCCACCTGGATGCGCTTGAAGAAGAAGCTGCGCCGATAGGCAAGTAGCGCGGGCAATTCGCTCTGCTGAAACTGTCGTACGGCTGCGGCTGTTGCGGCTCAGCCTTGTCCGACAAACCCGCGGATCAGGCTGACGGTCTTCTGCGGACGCTCCAGATGCATTGAATGCATCGCCGCCGGCACGATGACGAGCTTCGCGTTCGGCAACTGCGCGGCAAGCTTGTAGCCCATGGCGTGCGACAGGGTCTCGTCGCGTTCTCCCCAGACGATAAGACAAGGCACATGCACCTGCGAATAGACGGCCGTGAGCTGCTTGATGCGCGGCCAGTCGGGGCGTTCATCCTTCGTCCACGGTACCGCTTGAGCGACCATGGCCTGGCCGGTCTCGCGCAGTCCTCGATCCGTGAGCATGCTGACACCGCGATCCGCCTCTTCGCGCGGGACGTTCTCGGGCTGCACCATGCTGGCACGCATGGCCTTGGCGCTCAAGTCCTTGAGTTTGCCCATTGATTTCGCGAGCTGGATCTTCCAGCTCGCGGCCTCACTGAGCCTTTTGAGATCAGCATCTTGTTTGGGCTGGGCCACATCGCAGGGCGCAAACAGGACGAGATGATCCACCCGGCTCATGACAGCGCGATGCCGGGCGCGGATGCCAGGCTCGAACATCTGCAGCACCACCGCACCACCGAGCGAATGAGCCACCAGCGCCAGCGCAGGAGCGTCATGCCGCCGTCGCAGGATTCCTTCGATGCCCTGTGAGACAAGTTCGGCGAGATTCGGCGGGGCGAAAAAATCCGGCGGCAGTTTGCCCGCTTCTATGGGTGCGCTGTCACCGCACCCGGGCAAATTCAGCAGATAGAGATCGTAATCACGCGCGAGTTCACCGGCGATGAACCGCCAGGTCTGGTCGCCGGAGAGCATGCCGTGAACCAAGACGAGCGCCCGGCCGCGCCGGCCATTGCCCACCTGATGCACGGCCAGCGTCGTCGTCACACCCATGGCCGTGACCGGCACCTGAAACGTCTCCTTACCTGCGGCGCGGGTCATCGCCTTCAAAGCAGCCAGCTCCGGCATCGCATCCTCGGACTTCATGCTCCGGTAAGCCGTGCTGACACAGGAGACCAGCCCCAGGGCCGGACAGAGCAGCACGACCAAACGGATGAAATGAAAGAGTCTCATGAACCTACATTACGCCTTAAATCAGCCACGCGACTGCAGGAACCACACCCACGCCGAATAACTCGATTCAAACTGCTGCCGATACGGCGTCTTGAAACGAAGTGGAGCGATGGAGTGGTGGAGTGGTGGAGTGGTGGAGTTTTGTATTCCAGTATTCCACATCTCCATGACTCCATGACTCCATGACTCCACAGTAAAGATTCACCGTAACTATTCAGCACCCACAGTGTGGCAGGTGCTGGCCGCGCTTTTGGAGTGCGGCTGCGGCACCCTGAAAGGGTAAAGCTGCCGCTTTCGAGCGCGCTGCGACCTTGCGCAGGTGCTTCACCCCGGCGGAAGCGGTGGCTGCGCCCTTTCAGGGCTGCGCGACCGCACTCCAAAAGCTCTCAGCCTGGTCTTGGCGGCACCCACCTGAATAGTTACCATTCATGCATCAATGACGATCTCCTGGAAGCTGAGCCGCCGCAGGACGCCCACAGCAAAACAGCGGTCTGACTTACGCCAGACCGCTGTCAGGAGGTTCGGATTCGGATCGTCACTCTTTTACTGGTGACATGGCCTGATGGCTGGATGGCGGCGGTGGCGGGATTCTTGTGATGGTGCTCTTGGTCCCCGGCGGATAGACGATGATGGTCAGGTCCTTCAACTTTTTTTCCTTGCTGGCCGGCGGCTTGGCGGCAGCGGCTGTTTTCACGACCTCGGTCTCCGCTGTGATAGTGCTGGCACGTTTGCCGCATGCGACAAGGAGTACCGGTATGACAGCGAGGATGAGGTAGGTCTTCACGATGGAAAGTTCCCTGTTGGAATCATGGGCAGGCGGCACGTGGGCCGCTGTTTTATTGCAGACCCAACGAACGGAGCAGCATGCTGGTGATGGCCCCGGTGATTTGCTGGCCCTGCGACTGCTGGTAGCTGTTCATCGCACGCATGGACTGCGGGCCAAAACGGCCATCAACGGTACCCTGATAGTAACCAAGGCGGGCAAGCGCCTGCTGTACGCGGGCGTCGTCGGAATTCATGCGATAGGCGTCCTGGTTGTAATAATCCCTTGGGATGGCGCCATGATTCGGAAAATACCGGACTTCAGGGCGTTCGTAATAATAAGGCGAGTTGGGCGGCCCATAATAGTAGCCCGGACCGGCATAGCCATCGCCCTTCGACAGCTTGAATTTCGAGCCGGGATGCGTGAGGTAAACCGGGTGGGCCTTGTCCTTGGGTTTGTTCCCTTGAAAGCCGAAGTCGCGGCCTTTCTCGTTCTTGTTGCCTTGGTTGCCAGAATTGCCCTTATCGCCTGAATTGCCTTTGTCGCCGGAGTTGCCCTTTCCTTTGCCGTTCCCGCCTTTCTGGTCCTTGGCTTGGGAGATGGGGGCGAGCGCCAGAAGACTGACAACGGCCAGCGCGGCAGCGCGCAGCAGGAGGTTTGATGGAATGGAGAGTGTTTTCATAAGATGGATGCGTGAGCGTGGTGGGTTGTGTGTGTCGGTTTCTTGATGAGCTGATCTCAATGGAACAGGCTTTTGAACCTGCGGCTGAACTTGTTGAATGAGCGGTCGAGATGCAGATCTCCGAGGCTGTCCACGCCTTTGCCCACCACGTGCGCCCCGTCTTCAGCAAGACTGGCAAGGTGCTCCTGGATGTCTTCGAGCAGGCGCACGGCGCGGTTTCGCGGCGGTGCAGGAGTTAAAGCGCGAGCCACAAGAACGGCGACGATGCCCAGACCTGCAGCCACGAGCAGCGTGCCACCCGGGTGCTGGCGCATGTATTTCTCAGCTTGGGCGGCGGGTTTGGCACAGGCGGCGAGCATGGGATCAACGATGATGTGGGCATCAGCGGCAAGATCTGGAAGAGTGGGGATGTTCATGGTTGGGATGGGGTGGAGGATTTCTGGCAGCACAGCTCCATGGCTTTGGTGACGCCGAGAGAGAGCAGGACGGGCCGCACGAGCGTGGCACCCACAATGGCGGCCGTGCCGACGACCATCCTGGACGGCAGCAGGTTGATGAGCAGGCCGACGCCGATCGCGGCGGCGAACGCCTGGGCTGGCTCACGGTGGGAGAATTCTTTGAGGTCATCCAGCGCGCGCCGGATGGAAAACTCAACAGGGGGTGATGGCGGTTCGTGATTCATAGACCCCAAGCTGTGCTGGTCCCGACGCATTCACCATGGGGTGTAACCCCACCTTAGCAGCATCCATGAAAGCGCCCGCACACTCCCCAGGTTTATTTCGGGTCGGGTTTCACCCCATGGCAATGAGACGGGGCAGCAGCGAGAGATGGAGTTCCAAACTGAACCCCCAACGTATCCACAACTCATGAAGACATCATCGTTTCTATTCTCAATCCTGTGCCTCGCACAGCTCCCCTTGCAGGCCCAGGTCACTGTCGTCCCCGCATCTCCGGCAACGGCAGGTGTCGTCGTCGTGCAACAACCAGCCATCGTCGTGCGCACCATGGACCCCGTGGTCGTGAAGAGCCAGTTGTCGATGGCCCCCAAGGTGGTGATCGTGACTCCCGCCGCGCCGCAGACGGCGGTGAAGACCACCAAGACGACCACCGTCGTAGAGACCCCCGGCCATCCGCGTCGGGTGTATAATTCAGAACGCAGCATTGTCGTGGTGGAAGACCAGGGTCAAAGCCGCGAGCTGCCGTATGTGACGCTGCCGGTGCTGTTTGTGAAAGAGACGGCACAACTGCTCAGTGACGAGTCGCGTGCGGCCCTGCAAGATGTGGCCGCCGTGATCCTTGCGGTCAGCAAAATCGAGACGGGTGCCGTGTATGACATCGAAGGCCACACCAGCACCGATGGCACGGACGAATTCAACATGTCCCTGTCGGCGGCACGCGCCCAGCGCGTGTTTGACGAACTCACCCAGCACTACGGCGTGCCAGCCAGCGTGCTGAGCGCCCATGGCTACGGTGAAAGCTTCCCCATGTATCCCCAGGGCAACGAAGCCCAGATGCAGCAGGACCGCCGCGTGCTGGTGGTGCGGACGAAATAGAGTCCGGCTCATCGCGCCAAGGCAGTCGTAACACCGATCCCGTGTCCGCAAGGACACGGGATCATTTGTTTGCAATGATGGCGCCCACTAGGGGCACGACGAATGGCTCAGCGTATCCACGGCAGTTGGAGGTCTCTTTGTTATCTACAGTCCGGGTCGGGTTTCACCCCATCGACGTCAGGCAACGGTCTGACGAAAGTGTCTGTGGAATTCCAACGATGCAATCTCCCACCCATCATTTGAAATGACCCCCTCACCGCTAGGATCCTCCGATAGTGTGAATGTCCGTTTTGCCAACCATCGCGGATTCCAGAAGGAGGCCATCCTTGGCGAGTGGCTGGAGCGGGTGCGCGGCGATTCGGCGATCATTCTCAAGGAGACCCTGAACACGGTCGTCCTGCAAGACCGGCTGGCACTAGGGCAAATCAAATGCTAGAGCAGGGGATGAAAACAAAACAAACTCGTGCGCAGTTGAGCGCCCTGGCGGCGCACCTCGGCGAGCGGCGTGAGATCATCCTGCAAAACTGGCGCAAGGCCACGGAGAACGCGGTGGAACTCACCATCGCCTCCTCGTTGACGCGTGTGCAGTTCAATGACCACATTCCTGGCGTGCTGGATGCCTTCGCCCTCAGGTTGCGCGCTTGGCCCAGCGTGGAAAGCGCCAGCGCGCAGCAGAATGAAAAGGACCAGGTCACCGAGCACGGCTTGCAGCGCTGGCAGCAAGGCTACCAGTTGCGCGAGCTGACGCGGGAGTGGGGCCACCTGCAAATGGCGGTGATGGAGGAACTCGAGGCGCATGCGCTGGAGCATCCCTTGCTGGAGCCTGCGGTCATGCCGGCGGCACGGCGGGCGTGGGCGCAATTGTGCTGGGACGGCATCAGCGACAGCGCCACGCAATACTGGCGGCTGCATCAGGCGGAGGCCAACGGCCATGTCCGCGAGCTGGAGCTGGCCATGGCCACGCTGAGCGATCTCGACCGGGCGCGGGCCTCCACCTGGCGGGAGGCCGCCCATGATTTGAAGGGCAGCATGAGCGTGGTGACGGTCGCCAGTTCAGTGCTGGACCGCAGCGATGTGTCTGAACCGCAGCGGCATGAATTCTCCCATCTGTTGCAGCGCGGCGTGTCATCCCTGCATGAGATGCTCAATGACCTGATGAGTCTGGCGCGGCTGGATGCCGGGCTGGAGCACCGCAAGGTCGCCGCCTTTGATGCGGGCGTTCTGCTGACCGATTTCTGCGAAACCTCGCTGCCGCTGGCCCAGGCACGCGGCTTGTATTTGAAGATGTCAGGACCGGAGTCACTGCAAGTGCATGGGGACCGGGCCAAAGTTCAGCGCATCCTGCAAAACCTGCTGCTCAACGCCCTGAAATACACGCAGAGCGGCGGTGTCACAGTCATTTGGTGTGCCGGAACAAGCCAGGACACTCCGGAATGGATGTTCTGCGTGCAGGATACCGGTCCCGGACTGGACGCAGGCCCCGGCGCACCGCTGGCACGCCAGCTTTATGAAGCCACGCAAACCGCCCACGCGGTGGAGGATATTCATGCCATGGACCGTACGGCGTGTGATCTGGCCACTGCGCCGACCGTGCCCGCCCAGTCATCAACCCTCCCGGCCAGTCAACTGCCTGGAGAAGGCGTCGGTCTCTCCATCGTGAAGCGCTTGTGCGAACTCTTGGATGCCAGCCTCGAGCTGGAAACCAGTCCCGGCAAAGGCTCGACGTTCCGCGTGGTGCTGCCGCTGCGTTATGACGTCAGTGCGGCGGCTATCGAGAGCTAGGGAGACGCTGAATCATTCAACACCGCAGAGGCACTCTGAAAAGTATTACGGTCTTCTCTCGCAGTGCTTGCCCCAAAAGACGTGGTCCCAAATCTCCCGCTTGCCAGTTTCCATGCCGCCCGGCATACTTGCGGCATGACAACGCTGTCCGTGAAACTCCCTGACAAGCTGGCCGCCGCCGTGGAGCGTGCCGCGAAGGCCCGACGCAAGACCCGCACGGCTTTTGTGCGTGAGACGCTGGCGGAAAAGACCGCCACACCAAGCCCGAAGAAAGGGGCCAGCCTGTTGGAGCGCACGAAGAATCTCTGCGGCATCGCCACCAGCGGGCTGGGGGATCTCGCCACCAATCCGCATTACCTCGACGACTTCGCGAAATGAATGAGGTGGTCATCCCATTCTCCGCGGCTCCGCAGTTGGACAGCCGAGCGGCGGTGGCAAGCCGCGAGACAGATCATGCTCTGCATGACCCGCAGGGCGGCACGAGTTAGTGGAACGAGGGAGTCAACCGGAGCAAGATGGGGCAGCGGCAGTTGGATCTGTCGAGGCGATTGCAAGGAGCAGGGCTCACGCCCTGATGGAACCGCCCCGCTGTTGCTGTCACGAATCGCCTCCTGACCCTTTCATGCATGTCCCCTTTTAGCAACGGGCCGATGGAAGCGGGAAAGCCGCCGGAGGTCAAGCCTTGAGTGCGGCGGGTCATCGCTAAAAGATGCCAAGCATATGCCCGGCATTTATCCTGCAGCTTATGGTACCGACTTGATCCGCACCTTATACCAGCGTGATCCGCCCTCAGGGTCACGCATGGTTACGACAAAGTGATCATCCTTGGTCGAGGTGACAACAGGCGTGCGGTTTTCATGCTTGCCAAAACGCTCCTTGGAAACAAGCACCGTCTCGGCCACCAGTTTAGGCGCTGTCGTTTTGATGAGATACACGTCGCTCGTATCAGGTCCGCGATCTCCCTTCACACGCCACTTGGGCTTCCAGCGGCTACCGTTCACATAGGTGGCCTCATTGGAGCCCTCATGCAGGCCCGGCTTGGCTTCGCTACCAGGCACCATCCAGTAGATGCCTTCTTTCGTGACGTGCAGCTCGGAACCCCCATCAATCAGGGCTTCTACGGTGAATCCCTCAACGACCTCCTGCTTGGTGCCCGGTTGATTTTTAGCCGGAGCCAGTTTTTCGGCTTCCTCGCGAAACTCCCGAATCTTGGCGTCTGCCGCATTGGCACCAGGCAGGTCACCAGACTTGAGCAGCTCCACTTTCACCTTGTCGAGGCGCGGGATGAATTGGTTGTTTAGGCCACTGATGCCTGCAAACACCTTGGTCGCATGCTCTTTCAGCACCGCCACGGCCGCTGTCGGCAGCCCCTCCGGGGGAGTTGCTTTTTCCGGTGAAGTGATGGGCAAAGAGGCAATGGCCACGTTGATGGCGTTAGCGGCTTCGAGTTTGCCGCTTTTCATCTGCTCCTTCAGCACCTCTTGAAGCTGCGACTTGGCCAGTTCTTTGAGCCGGTCGATCCCTTCAGTCTTCTTTGCCTGATACTCCGCTAATTCAAACGCCAGAACAGCCGGAAGAGTGGTTGGGGCATTTTGTTGTGCCATAGCTGGGAACGTCTTGAGCAGGAGTATGAAGAGGAAGAAGAACTGTTTCATGGCGCATGAGGTGATGAGTTACCGAGTGTTTCCGAACGGATCAGCCAACGCAATCAAAAAAAGATGCCAGGCATCTGTCGCGGGAAGCGATGGGTTTGATCAATGTCCACCCTGACTCGCGAGCGTGGCATCAGGCTGGAATCCATCGGCAGGATCAAAGGCGTCTTCATCTGCCTGACAATGGACGGCATAGGACTCCAAAAAACACGCGTCTGCTTCATTAACGCTTCAGGGCTTCTTGCCTAATTGCTCGATCATCCAGTCCAACGATGCCTGAGCGTCAGCAACCAGCTTGGCGTAGCTGCTGAACTGAGTGCGCTTTCCGGAATACTCGTCGCAGAGTGAAGCATCGGTGGTTCCGCCTATGACGACGATGTCCACCGATAGTTGAAGCCGCGATTTAAGCCAATCCGCGTATTTTTTAGCCTGCGTTTCGTCGTCGCGGCCAACTTGATAGTTGGGCCGTTTGAACTCAACCAACAGGCGGTTGTGAAACGCGTCTTGAGACAGTAGCAAGTCAGGCCGCGTCTTGTTGGCACCATGAGGGCTGACTGCCTCTCCGCATTGCTCAGCAATCGTCGCCAGTTGCTGATTACTCGCCATGAGGCTGTATTGAGGACCAAAAACCCAAAGGTTCTTTTCAATCGCCTTGTGCATCTGCTTTTCCAGCGTGTCTGGATTTCTCGCAAGCCGATCGAGTGATTTCAGGAAGTCCAAACGACTCTTTGCCTGCCGCCCCATGAACGCCAAGTCGCACAAACCGAATTCGAGCAGCGCATCGGCGAGATGCATCACGTCTGCACGGTCTGTATCGTGGAGTTCATTGCAGACAGCCCAGTATTCGTCGTGCTCCAGCGCATCTAGCACAAGATCGACGAGGGTGCCGATCCGTTCCTCCTTTTCCCCCTCCTGATACGCGCGGGAGATAAGACGGTTCATCCGCTGCTCAATGATGCCACGACGATGCTCGGGCACACTGACAAGCCGTCGGTCCATCTGCTGTTTCCACCGGCCTTTGGCAAGGTTTACCTCATTCGTGTGAGTTTGGGTGAGGCTTTCGTGAAACTGCTTCTGCAACTCGCCTGACAGATGCTCGAACGACTTGTCACTCTCGATCACATTACCGCCAGCCGCAGTCAGTTCGATTGCGTCTGGGGGAACATTCACTTCTCCAACGATCCGGCGGCGTAACCGGTCGGAAAGTTCATCGACGCCCTCCAAGCCAAATAGATGTGCTTTTCCAATTGTCTTCCCACCTTGCCGCAAAACCACTCCCGAATGCTTCGCAGGGAGGGGCTTGTCCGCAATTGTGTAGGTCACTTTCGCAGTAGTGCCATTGGGTAACGCCACTTCGCATTCAAAGGTGGTGCCCGGAACATCAAACGCGAAGACACGCTCTCCGTTTACCAAAATCACAAAGTCAGTTTCGCGGCCATAATCGCGCGCCAGGATTTGTTTGAATCGGTCTGGCTGGGGGAGGTTGAGATTCGGGTTCAACCTCGAAAGGGTGATCCGCGTGCCGTGAAGGGTGGAATCCACTTCCTTGGAAGAGAATGGCAATTGCACCTGCTCCAAGTCCTTCGAGTCGCGTAGAAGCAGTTCCTTATCCACCTCCACTCTCGTGGTGAATCCAAATGCTGTTGCTTCCAACTCCATGCGCGAGGCGAGAATCAACCCAGCAAACTTGCCCACGCCTCGACGGCCCTTCACTAGACGATTCTTGTTTGGCGTCTTCTCTCCCTTCCTCGTCCAGCGCGGGCTCGCGATATTCAAATACTCATCGCGAACCTCGGCGGTTTTCATTCCGCTGCCGTTATCCTCTACGATAATAGGATCGTCAGAAAGAATAGTCGGCAAGGTTACCCGCACCTCTGTGGCTTCAGCGTCCCATGAGTTGTCGATGAGTTCCTTGAGTGCGTGCTCGCTGCTCGTGTAACTGTCGCCGAGAATGGAAGCCAGACGAGGATCCACTTTGAAGTTTGCTGTCGTGTTCATTTTAAGTTTGGCATCACGTCTGGATAAGGCCCCAAGAAGCGCCCGCCGTTGAAGTGGATCATGTGGTCGGGGTCTCCGGCGATCCAGACTTCGGATTCCCAGGCGATGTGTGACACGAAGCTCTGCATGGTGCGGCGGGTCTCGAAGGGCGATCTCAGCATGACTATTGGTGTTTGGGATTGTGTGGTCCCATAAAGGAGTGCCCGTTGAAATGGATGAGGTGATCTGGGGCATCTGCGATCCAGACTTCGGTTTCCCACGAGATGTCGGCAGCGAATTTGCGAAAGGCTTCGCGGTTCAGAAAGGCCGTGACATAGACGATGTCTGCATTGCAGCGAGCGGTGAGACGACTGAGTTCGAGGTGTCGAATGGGCGACACTGGGCCGGAGCTATAGACTGCCTCAATGAGGTAGAGCCATCGCCGTTGCGTCGAGTAGGCAACGATGTCGGGTAGCTCACCGTGAGACAGTTCAAAGAAGTCTAGCGCCTTCAATCTGGCGTCGTCACGAACGAGATACTTGTCCGCAGCGTCACCCACATAAAGAACCTCGGAACCGTAGCCATAGCGGGGAAGGAATTCCTCAATGATCGCCTTTTGCAGCACATTGTGAGGGCCAGGCGAGAACTGCAGGGTGACGCCTGAGGGTAGCTTCACCGGAAGGGTTTGAGTCGCACGCTCTTCTGAGATGGCTTGTTTCAGTGTCTCGATTCCAGTGAGGAACTTGGCGAGCGAGGATTTCCATTTGGAAGTCCCAACCATACGCAGCACCGGCACCAACTGGGCGGTGATGGCATAACTTCGTCGCGGGTCATTGCGGGATGAGTTGGGATTCCCGGCGCTCGTATCGACAAGACTGCCCAGAGTCAGAAGCTTGAGTTCCTGCCGTCTAATGTCGTCGTATGAGCCTTTTGATATTTGCTCCTCGAAGTGAGTATTCAGATAGTCGATGATGTCACGGCTTCGCAGTAAACGATTCGCGTCATGTCCCTTGGCGTCCTTCCATGATGCGCTGCTCCGAACGTCTGCGAGGGACAAAAATACCATCGCTAGACGTTCAAGTCGTCGATTGGTAAGGCCATTGACCGGGATGCCTAGTTGCTCCAAGACAAATAGACTTTCATTCAGCAATTCAACGAGGTTGCTGGGTTTGCTTGTGTTGTGAATTCGTTGGGTGGGCTGGGAGTTCATTTGGTGAGCGCAAACAGGTCGTCTTGAACCAAGGGTCGCTGGCTCTGAATCTCATCACAGTCAAGTCGCTCGGCGCTTTCCAGGTAGCTGCGCACACTCTCGGCCAAGCGATAGGCGAATAGAGGTGCCACGGCATTGCCGATCTGATTGAAGACACTCGTTTCACCTCCCTCAAACTGATACCAGTCTGGGAACGATTGTAGCCTTGCCGCTTCCCGAGCCAGCACTCGGCGGCGGCGGCCATCCGGCAGTTTGATTCGGTGCATGTCGCCAGTGGCTCCTGCGAGATTGCGACAAGTCAAAGTGCGAGCTGGCACATTGGGATGAAGATCGCGCGGTCGAATGCACGACGACGCCTTCTCATACCGCGCGACATAAGCATCCATGCTCTCAGTGAGGAATTTTGAGCCGGGAGGAACCTCGATCAGCATGTCGCCGAGGGCATCAGCTACGGTCACTTGCTTGGCCGTCGGCTTCGGGAAGCTAAAGCGCCCTCTGTGCCCTACAACGATCACACGCTCGCGGTTTTGCGGAACCCCATAGTTCACGGCGTTGAGGAGTTGATACTCGACGATGTAGCCAAGATTCTGGAGGGCGGCGGTGATCTCATCGAAATACCATCGGTTGCTATAGAGCATGCCGCGGACGTTTTCGAAGAGCCAAATCTCTGGCTGAAGTCTTTCGATAGCTGAGATGAAGGAGGGAAACCCATCTCGTGCATCTTCGAGGCCTTTCTGGTGTCCACCAACGCTGAAAGGCTGGCATGGCGGCCCGCCTATCACAACACTTGCCGGTGGCAGCGGAGTGTCAGGTGTGAGCATGGTCTGCTCACACCGACCATGAAGATTGCGATTGTAGGTCGCACAGCAGTCGGCGTCCTTTTCAAATCCGATGGTATCAAAACCTTGTGCCTCAAATCCGAGGGCCAGCCCGCCGCATCCCGCGAATAGGTCCACCACCAAAGGCGAGCCAATACTGACTGGGTGAAGAAGGCTATTTAGCTTTTCTGGGTAATTCATCATGCTGGTTCGGCTTATCGGATAGTGTTAACGGAACGCTGACTCAACTTGAAATGGAACGAGCGTTGAGCCGATAGCATCCAGCAGGCGAACTACACCCGGAAGCGGTCCGAACATCGAAGCCATGAAGTCCGCCGTCGGCACCGACGTGAGGAACTGTCCAAGTTCCTCCTGTCGAGATCTTCCGTTGGTTTTGCTGGCTGTCATGGTTCTGAGTCTGTGTGTGCAATTCATCCTAACGCGATCTCGTCCCCTGTCACAATTTTTACCTTCGTAGGCCATCTTCCCGAAAAAAACCATTGCCAAAACGGGAGCACTTCCGGTAAAAACCATTTCCATGCCGCAACCGTTGACATGGAATTCTAACTTGGTGTGGAATGCACCAGGGGCCGTGTGGAATGGGTCTGTGGCTTCATCCAACCACATCATGACCAACGACAACAAAATCAGTGCGTCAATCCCGGCGCAAGACATGACGGACATCCTGGCAGCCTTTGCCACCATCAAGGCGAAGCTGCCCTTTCTCATCAACCTGAGCATGGAGGAAAAACGCCGCATGCCGAACATCGGCACGGAGCGCGGCGGCATGGTGGAGACCTTCACCATCGAGATGGACCTGCACCCGGACCTGATCCCGACGTATGTCGATATGCCTGAACTCGCGCTCGACGGTGCCCTCTTCTCCCAGCTCGACATCATCAAAGCCTGCGCCAATGAGCTGTGCGAAGGCATCAATGACACGCATCAAGCCGTGGGCTCTGACATGTATCTGGCCTACCTGAGCTTCTACAACAATGTGAAGCAGGCCGCGAAGCGCGCCGTCGTCGGCTCCGACGCGATCTACCAAAACCTGCGCCGCTTCTTCCAGCGCGGCAGCACGCCACCACCACCCACGCCGCCGACCCCCTAAAACCTGCCCTCTGGGGTGCCGGGCCGCACAGCCCGGCAACCCGGCGGATGGGTGGCCAAGCCAGATTTCGCAGCCCTGGAGCCTGAAAAGCTAGATTTCGCCCGAAATGACGCCTTTTGGCTGTCCGAGATAGGTGGGCTCCCTTGAAAAATTGGGGTTTTCGCAGAAATGGGCCGATTTGAGGGCTTCCGTTCGGTCAATATTGCCCAAAAGATGCCGCCAAGGCCTTCACCAGCGCTGAGCTTCACTGAAAACATGAACGCGCACATGCCTAATTTGACTGATTTTTGGTCAAATTTGACTGATTTTCGGTCAACGATGTGCCCTTTTTGGTCAACGCTGACTGATTTTTGGTCAACGCTGACCGCTCAGCGGTCGGCATCGAGCAGTGATCGTTCGGCGGCGAGCATCTGGCAGTCAACGCCGACTGAATTTCACTCAAGCGCGACCGATGAACGGTCAACGTCGAGCACTCGACGGTGAACGTTTCGCGGCAGGCTCACGCCAGCCGCTACGCACTACCTTTCTGCCAACCACCGTCAACGTGATCCCTGCCACAACCTGAACACGGGCTAGAAAGCCCATGCTACGCCATGCCATTCGACCCAAACCTACCTCAAGAAAACACGCCTGCCGATGCCGTGCAGATGCGCAATCAGCTCAATGGACTCAAAGACCTGATCGACGCCATCCCAGCCGGACCACCGGGTCAAAACGGCAGCGATGGAACGAGTGTGACCGGTGCAGTCATGGATGGCACGAACACGCTCAATCCCGGTGATGCCGCGCAAGCCAGCGTGAGCTGGGACGGCGCGAACGTAAGATTCACGTTTGGGATACCCAGAGGTCAGGACGGCGTGAGCAGCCCGCCCATCACGAGCTTCATCGTCGATGGCGTGAGCACGCTCAACCCCGGTGAACCGGCCACGGTGCAGACCAGCTTTGATGGCGCGAGTGTGCGCTTCACCTTCGGGATTCCACGCGGGAATGACGGCAGCACCGGCGGCTCCGGTCCGCCTGGACCTCAAGGCCCGCCCTTTGCCAATGCCCTCGTGGATGGTGTGACGACGCTGAATCCGGGTGATAATGCGACGGTGCAGAGCAGCTTCGACGGCAGCAACGTGCGCTTTCAGTTTGGCATCCCACGCGGTCAGAACGGCAATGACGGCGGCATGGGTGCCCAAGGCCCGCCCGGTGAGGTGACGACGATGCAACTCAACAGTGCGATCAGTGGCACGAGCAACAACAGCAATGCCGTGGCGACGCTGGGGCTGGTGGTGAGTGATCCACCGACTCAGGCGGAGATGCAGAGTCTGGCGAACAAGATGGATGAACTGATCCTGGCGCTGAGGAGGTGAGGGTGGTGAAGAGTTATGAGTTAAGAGTTATGAGCACTAACTTCCTAACTTCTAACTTCTAACCTCTAACCTCTAACCACTCCTCACGAGATCTTCAGGGGCGAATGGCCGGGACTGAAAAAGGGGACGCCTTGGTAGATCGCACGAATGGCATCGGGCAGCACCATGGCGGTGTCTTTGGTCAGGTAGCCCGCTGCGCCCACCGCTCTCGCCTGTTCGATAAAGGGGCTGTCGGCATGACAGGTGAGCACTAGCACCTTGGTGGCGGCTGCGTGCTGGAGAATTTGCCGGGTGGCCTCCAGGCCGTCCAGCAACGGCATGGTGATGTCCATGACCACCACATCAGGGCAGAGACTTGCGGCCAGGGTCACGGCCTGACGGCCATTCTCGGCTTCACCTATGACCTTGAAATCGGTGCTGCCTCCGAGCATGGAGCGCAGCCCGGCGCGGACAATCTGGTGATCTTCAGCCAGCAGGACAGTGATAGGATTCATGCGCTTGGGTGTGATGGACTCGACGTTGCGATCAGCTTCCGCTTCATCTGCGATGGGTACACGAGTGATGGGAATGCGGGTATGGGGCATAACCCGCCCACCACGCGGGCCGTGAGGAACTATTTACGCCGCTTGCTTTTGCCGACTGGAATCACCGCGCGGATGGTGGTGCCTTTGCCGGGAGTGGAAATGATGCTGAACACGCCGTTGACCATTTCCACGCGTTCACGCATGCCGGTGAGGCCGAGACGGTGGCTCCATTGCGGGGAGGAGAGGCGGTCCACGTCGAAGGCTTTGCCATCGTCGGTGACTTCCAGACACACGCCGCCCCGGGCCTGCCGCAGGGTCACGTTCACGTTGCGTGCGCGCGCATGTTTGGCGACGTTAACGAGCGCCTCCTGCGCGACGCGGTAGAGGACGGTGCGTTTGTCGTTGTCGAGGGCTTCGACACCGTCAGAGGCAGAGGCAGAGGCAGAGGCAGAGGCAGAGGCAGAGAAGTGAATCCGGCAGCCTTTGCGCTTCGGAATTTCGTCGATGTAGGTGCGGATGGCGGGGATCAGGCCGAGCTGGTCGAGCATCGCGGGGCGGAGTTCACGGGCATAGTCGTGAACGATCTTCACGGATTTTTCCACCAGTTCGCGCACCGGCGCGATGGCACGCGGATTGACCGCCGCCGTGCGCGTGAAGACGGAAAGCCGCACATTGATGCCGATCAAGACCTGGCTGATTTTGTCATGCAGTTCATGACTGATGTCTTTGCGCTGGTTCTCCAGCGCGAGGAGGTTCTGGTGGGACGACTCGCGCAGCTTTCTCTGCAACTGGCGCGATTGCTTTAGCAAGGCCTGCGCCTGCTGCTCGCTCTTCGTGAGGGCTGCCTCCACGGCCTGGCGGCGGATGATTTCCTGCTTCAATTTCCCGTTTGAGGCGGTCATCACCTCCAGGCGGAGCTTGACCTCCTCCGCGCGTTTGCGCTCGGTGATGTCATTGAAGAAGCAGACCAAACGGTAATCACCATTGGGCAGCGTGACGCGCTGGATCTGCCATTCATAGGCCTCCTTGACGTGGGTGTCCTTGCGCCGCTCGACAAACTCGGGCGACTGGTAGGGCTCCCCGGTCTTCAGCGTGTGGCGGAAGCGTTTCTCGGTAGCATCTGCCACACGCTTCGGCCAGAGGATGTGGATGACTTCAGAAAAATCACGCCCGAGCAACGGCTGAATTATGCTGAAGGCAGGCAGCGCCTTGGGATTGATCTGAACCATGCGAAACTGGTCATCCACGACATAGACGCCGATGGGGGCGTGGTTGAGGAGGGCGGAAAAGAGCGCTTCGTTGCGGCGCAGGATGTCCTCCCCCTGTTTGCGCTCGGTGATGTCCACGATCACGGCGTGGCATTCCACGCCGTTGAGCATGCGCTTGGCCTCGATGTTGACGCACAGGGACGGCTGGCCCTCTCTCAGCAGTTCGAAATCTCCCGATTGTTTGGTTTCGCCCACAAACACCCGCGTGAGGAAGGCATTGAACGCAGGGCGCAGCGCGGTGGCAAGCAGCAGGCCAAAGCGGCGGCCCACCAACTGGGTGCGATCAATGCCGACCAGCGCAGTCCCGGTGAGATTGACCTGATGAATGGTGCCGTTGGCGGTCAGGGTGAAATAGCCGACGGGGGCGAAGTCATAGAGGTCGGTGTATTTCTCCAAGCCTGCATCCAGCGCGGCCTTGGCCTGTTTGAGCTCCTCATTCTGCATCTCCAGCTCGATCTGGTGGATCTGCAGTTTCTGGAGGATGCGTTGAGCGTCCGCATGGTCTGTTACTGACAGCTTTTTTGCAGGCTGTTCACGCAGCCGGCGTTCAGCGCTGCGGCGCAGTTCGGCGGCAGGATTGGCTTTCTTGTGCGGTGGTTTCATTGTTTGGATTTCACTGCGGTGGTGGTCGCGGTTCGGCTCACTTGGGTCTTCGCCTCGTGGCGCAACTGTTTGGCATGCTGGACTTCCAACTGCCCCTCGGCACGGCCCAGCGCGCGGCCTTGCTCCGCCGAGTGCGTGGTCAGATCACTGTTCTTCTCGCGCAGTTTGGCCTCTAATTTTTTGGCGACGGTGATGTCGGCAAAGGTGATGACCACGCCGTCGATGCGGTTGTCCATGGTGCGGTAGGGCATGATGCGCACGGAGAACCAGCGCCCGTCGCCGGTGGTGATGGCGCGCTCGCAAAAGATCAGCGTGCGCAGCACCTCGTGGGCGTCTTCGACCAGGGCGGGATAGAGCAGATCGGAGGCGAGATCGGTGATCGGGCGGCCCACATCGCTGGGGATCAACTTGATGATGGTCTTGGCCTGCAAGGTGAAGCGCCGCACCTGTAGCTCGTTGTCCAGGAATACGGTGGCGATGTCCGTGCTGTTGAGCAGGTTCTTCATGTCGTTGTTCGCGGCGGAGAGTTCGTCCAGCTTGGCCTGAAGCTCGGCATTGACGGTTTGCAGCTCCTCGTTGAGCGACTGCATCTCCTCCTTCGAGGTGGTGAGTTCCTCGTTGGTGGACTGGAGCTCCTCATTGGTGGATTGCAGCTCCTCGTTCATGGACTTGAGTTCTTCCTGCGAGGACTGCATCTCCTCACGGTTCGCCCGCACTTCTTCGCGGGCGCGTTGCAGTTCCCGCTCCAGCTCGCGCTGCCGTGGGCTGCGGGCGGAGGCTTTGTCCTTGCCGCCTTTGCTGCTCGTTTCCAGCGGGATGACCGAGTCGGAAAACACGATCAGCACCATGCCCGCCAGTTCCTTGGGTTCTTCCAGCGCCTGCACCATGAGATCCACGCAGCGTGTGTCGGCGTCGCTCCCGACTTTGATGCCCTGCACGGTGATCGTGCCCTTTTTGCGCTGCACTCTTTGCAGGGCGCTGGACAGATCGAAGCGCAAGCCTTCACGCGCCATGGCGATGACGTTCCAGTTGGCCTTGCCCGCCGCCGGTTCCAGATACTTGCCGGTGCGGCCACTGATGTAGAGGATGTCGCCCTGATCGTTGACGAGCACGGCGGGCGGGGCAAAGCGCGTCTGCAACAACTGATCCGCCACCGTCTGCAGGCTGGCAGCGGGACTGGGCGTCATGGCGCGTTGAGCGTTGGGCCTGCCCGCCGGCGTCGGGGCAAACACGGCGGGGAAATCATGCGGATTGCCCGGTCCGACGGGTTCACTGCGTTGAAAAATCCGTTCCTTGAGCGCCAGCGGCGTGAACAGATGCGTGGAGCTGCCGAGGCTCTCCGCGCTGCCAAGAAACAACACACCATGAGGATTCAGGCTGTAGTGAAACAGCGGCAGCAGCTTTTTCTGCAACTCCGGCGTCAGATAAATCAGCAGGTTCCGGCAGCAGAGGATGTCCAGCTTCGTGAACGGCGGGTCCATGATCAGGTTCTGCGGCGCAAAGATCACCATGGAGCGGATTTGTTTATTCACGCGGTAGCCATGCTCCTCTTTGACGAAAAAGCGGGCCAGCCGCGTCGGCGACACATCCGCAGCGATGTTTACCGGGAACAAACCCTGGCGGGCTTTGTCGATGGCGTCCTTGTCCAGATCGGTGGCATAGATTTGCAGCGTGTAATGCTCTCTGGATTTGAGCTGCTTCAGTGTCTCGGTGAAAATCATGGCCAGCGAGTAGGCCTCCTCACCGGTGGAACATCCGGGAATCCACGCGCGCACGACGCCGCCTGTGGGCCGTTCGGCGAGCAGCGCCGGGAGCACTTGTTTCGCCAGCAACTGCCAGGCGTCGGGGTCGCGGAAAAAGTTCGTTACGCCGATGAGCAGCTCCTTGAAGAGGATGTCCAGCTCCTGGGGATTCTCCTGCAAATAGCGGACGTAACCCGACATCTTGCCCACTTGATGGATGCCCATGCGGCGCTCCACGCGGCGATGCAGCGTGCTGTGGCGATACAGCGAGAAATCATGGCCGGTGTGGGCGCGCAGCAGGATCACGATTTTCTCCAGCGCATCCTGAGACTTCTCGTCCACTGGTCGCTCGGCACTGCCGATGCGTGGCAGATGCTGACTGTAGGCGATGAGTTTGCCAGGCAGCTCCTCCACGGCGGCCACAATGTCCGCCAGCCCTGCTGTGACCGCGCTGCGCGGCATGGCGTCAAACTTCGCCGTGGCCGGGTCCTGCACCAGCGTCACCCCGGCTTTTTCCTTGATGGCGCGGAGGCCCAGCGTGCCATCACTGCCCATGCCCGAGAGGATGATGCCGACACTGCGCTCATGCTGATCCTCGGCGAGGGAGCGGAAGAAGAAGTCGATGGGCAGGCGCAGTCCGCGCGGCTCGATCGGTGTGATCAGGTGCAGTACGCCATGGAGCACCGACATGTCGGTGTTCGGCGGGATCACATACACACAGTTCGGCTGCACCCTGGTGCGATCTTTTACCTGCACCACCTTCAGCGCCGTGGCGCGTTGCAGCAGCTCGGGCATCATGCCCTTCTGCGTCGGGTCCAGATGCTGCACGATCACATACGCCATGCCGCTGTCCTTGGGCACACGTTCCAGAAACTGCACCAAGGCCTCCAATCCGCCCGCCGAAGCACCAATGCCCACGATGGGAAAGGAGTTGTCTGCGCTCGGTTTGACTTTCTGGGTCGCAGGCGGTGCAGCTTTGACCACAGCACGTTTGGTCGTTCGCTTCGAGGATGGAGGTGTTGCTGACTTTTTCATAGCTCGATCACAAGCCCCGCCGCAGTGGCATCGGTAGCGGCTGTGTCTTTAGAAGACTCGATAATCGGCGTCTTGTCGAGAACGGTTCCGCTTTGGGGGAAACACCCCATAGCGATTGAGAGGTGAGTGAGGCTAGCTGTCCACCATGAAAACACTCTATATCGCAATCCTGCTCTCCTCGACCTCATTGGTCTCCTGCACCAACGGACCCAGTGCCCGTCAGGGAACTGTCATCGGCGCCCTCGGTGGTGCCGCTGTCGGCGGACTCGCCACCAGAAGCCTCGGCGGTGCCGCCGTTGGTGCCGGAGTCGGTGCTTTGGCCGGCAACTACATCGGTGGTCGGCGCGACCGCGGCCGCTGGTAATCCATCCCACGTCGGGAGGCGCCAAAACCTCCCGACCTCACTTTCAACCAACCAAGTCATGAGCTTTCAAGCCAGCATCCATCATCTCACCACGGGTCGTTTCTTGCTGCAGTGCAGCGTCGAGGCGCATGATCTGCACGAGGCCGAAGAAGTGGCCATTGCAAGAGCAGCTCTCAAGTCACGGGCGCATCCGCGTGACATGGACGTGCGGCACCTGCACCAGTGCGCGGAACGCCGGGATCATAATGTCTCTGATGGATTGCACTTCATCGCTTAAAGGCGAGCCGTCTGGCAGCAGGCGGGCCTAGCGCAGCGGCCACACCACCGGCACCAGCGTGATGGCGATGAGGTAGATCAGCACGGTGAGCAGCGAGCCGACTTTGACAAAATCCGCGAACCGATAACGGCCCGGCCCGTACACCATGAGGCAGGAAGGCTCCAACGGCGTGAGGTAGGAGCAACTGGCCGCCACCGCGATCATGATGGCAAAGGGACGTGGATTCAATCCGGCCAGCAGCGCGGTCTGGATGGCGATGGGAATGACGACGATGGCGGCCGCCTGATTCGACATCGGCTGTGTGAGCAGCACGGTAAGAACAAAGAATCCGCTGAGCAGCCACAGCGGTCCCGCGCCACCGACGAGCGCGACGATCTGCCCGGCGAGGTAGGCGGCGGCACCCGTGTGTTCCATCGCCGTGCCCAACGTCAGCATGGAGCCGATGAGCATGATGGCCTTCCATTCGACAGCGCCGTAGGCCTCCTCCGGCGTGATGCAACCGGTGACAAACACCAGCAGCGCCCCCAGCATGACTGCCACCGGCAATGAAGTGACGTTGAACGCGGCCAGCACGATCGCGCCGACGAAAATGCTGACGGCCAGCATGGCGTGGCTGCGGCGTGGACGTGCTTCGGCCATGGAATCCATGGGTCCGAGGATGTGAAATGCACGCTCGCCATCCAGCGCGGCGATCCGCTCGCGCCGCCCTTGCAGCAGCAGCACGTCACCAAGCTTGATCGGCGTGAGGCTCATTTTTTGCACCACATTCACGCCGCGTTGATTGATGCCCAGCACCTGCAGATCATAGCGCTCGCTGAACCGCTGGCTCTTGAGCGTGCGGCCAATGAGTGGCGAGCCGGGCAGCACGATGGCCTCGGCCAGCGCACTCTCGGTGTCCTGCAAGTCGGGATCAGACAGCTTCACATCCGCCTTGATCTCCACGCCGCCGGTGTCCTTCACTTTCACGATGTCCTCCTGGCTGCCCTGCACCAACAGCACGTCCCCGGCCTGGATCATCATGCGTGCATGCGCATGCAGCCGCAGATCCTTGCCCCGGATGATGCGAATGACCGTGAGACCGAGTGTCAGTCCGATTCTGGCCTCCTCCAGCGTTTTGCCATCGAGCGGGGAGCCGGGCTGGATGATGATCTCGCTCAAATACGGCCTGACACCGAACTCCTCGGTCATCTCCGCCGGCGCGGATCGTTCCGGGATCATGCGCCGGCCGATGAAAAACATGTACAGCACCCCGACGATGGCGATGGGCACGCCGACGGGTGCCAGCTCAAACATGCTGATCGGGGGCATGTCATATCGAGTCAGCATGCCGCTCACGACGAGATTGGTCGAAGTTGAAATGACCGTGACCGAGCTGCTCAAGATGGAAGAAAAAGCCAGTGGCATGAGCAGCCGTCCAGGACTGATGCCAGATTTTCTGGCGATGCCGCACACCACCGGCACAAACAACGCTGTGGCCGCCGTGTTGCTCATGAAGGCGCTCAGACTCGCGGCGGTGACCATCACCGCCATCAGCAGCCGGTTCGGATGATCTCCCGCACGCAGCAGCACCGCCCGGCCCGCCAGATCTGCGATGCCGGTGCGTTGCAAGGCGGCGGTGAGGATCAACAGCCCCAGGATCATGATCACCGTGTCACTGCCGAACCCGGTGAACGTTTGATCCGCAGGCACCAGGCCCGTGAGCGCCAGTGTGAGCAGCACGCCCAGCGCGATGACATCCGGTGAGAAGCGGTCCCACGCAAAGAACACGAGCGCGATCCCGACGATGCCGAACAACAGGGCGATTTGAAAAGTCATGGATGGAAGGGGGCAACCGGCTGGCTGCGCACCTTCATTACGCCGGTGCGATCCAAATCGAGTGGCGTAAATTCAGGCGAATGCCGCGCTGAAAACGGATGGGCGTTAAATAGAACGCGCACTGCACGCGTTGCCGTGATCCGTGGGCTACTCGACTTGATGAACGACTTGGTGCCCCTTCAACTCGGCATTGCCCGCCAGATCCGTGGCCTTGGCAAGATAGTGACCGTCGGCGGACGGATCGAGGGTGATGCTCCAGTCGGCCACACCGGCGTGCTGGGTGGTGATCGTCGCGGGATGGCCATTCACGAAGACAGTTATGATTTCGTCGTTGTCATGGGAGACGCCGTGCAACGTCAACCGCTTACCGTCTTGCTGGATGTTGGTAATCAAAGTCGCGGGCGGCAGATCATCGACGGGCGCGAGGAGTTGCGGAAACGAGATGCTTTTGTCCGCATCCTTCACCTGCACACTCTCCACTCGGGTCACCGGGCTGTCGTGAAAGTAGTAGCTGACGGGGTGCTCCGTCTTTTTCGTGCGCGGGCCGCCGCCGAAATCAACGACGCTGCTCCCGCTGGTGCTGTTGGTGAGTTTGAGGCCGCGAAAATGCGCCACGAGGCCCGGCTTGGGTCCGATGGCGGTGAGTTGCACGAGCGGGTCATGTTTCAGTGTGCAATTGGCAAAGGTGAGGCCGTCATAAGTGAAGTCGCCATACGGGAGGCTCAATTCGTCGTGGCCGCCGTTGATCGGCTCGGCGGTGATGTTGTGGAAGTCGATGTCGCGATACACATGCGCATCGTAGTCGGGGTGGTAGATGCCGAATGCGGCGTCCTGCACGCGCAGGCCGTCGAGCAGGAAGAACTTCATGTTGGGCCGGATCGCATAATGCGCGGCCCAGGCGCGCAGGTTGCGGACGATGAAGGGATGCTCCCGGTCGCCATGCACGGAGCCGTGCTCCTCGTCGCCGAAACGGAATTCGAAAAGGCCGTTGCTGTGGGATTCGTTGTCTTCGAAGCGCATGAACGGCAGCGTGCGCACATCGCGCTCGGCGACCTTCCCATCGGGTGAGCGGACGCGCAGCACGGGGTTGAAGTCGGGCGTTTTCGCGATCTGAAAATGGAAGCCATAGTGATCGTTCTCACACGCGACGTTGCGGATGAAAGTGTTCCGCCCATTCGCCCACCAAAAGCCTGCGCCGTCGTTGGGATCGAAAGAGAGAACCTGCTTTGGCAGCGCCACATTGCCAAAGGACTGCACGGCGAGATTGCGGTCGAGCACGTTCCATTGCTCGGTCGCATCTTCGAGGAAAAAGCCGTGCCCGCGCGACTGGTAGCCGACGCAATCGCGGATGAGCAAATGGTCGGTGCCATGGACGGTGACCCAGCGGTTGTGCGAATCCCAGATGCTCGCGCCGAGCACGCCGCTGCCACGCATGGTGTCGCGCACGAGATGGAAGTGAATCGGATACTTGCCAAGCACACCCTCTTTCCCCAAATGCCTGAACTCCGCGTAACTGATGCCGCCGGAGGAGTCGCGGTGATACATCGTGTGACCACGCGTGCCGGCCGGTTCGGCGGACTCGATGACGACATTGCGCGAGAGGTTGGCGACTTCGCAACGCATCATGTCAGCGCCGTGGTGCGCCTTCTCCAATGGACGGTCCAGCGTGAGCACCGCGCCATTGATGGCGGTGATCACACGCTCCTCCGTGCCGATGGGTTTCTGTCTGCCACGCGACTTGATTTGAAACGTCGTCCCAGACTCAATGGCGGGTGCCAAGCTCGTCGTGATGATGATCCTGTCGCCAACGTCCCAGTCGGACACTTGTTCATCCACCGTCACGCTGACATCACCCACCTTCGCAGGCGCGGCGAGCTTCAACCAAGTGCGCTTCATCGGCGCGCCATGCACGTCCCAGCGCCCGCCGCAGGCGATGATGGCAGGCAGCGTTTCGGGATTGGTGCCTTTGAATTGGCGCAAACGGATGGTCGCCTTTACACCCGCTGGTATAGGCAACGCCAGTGTGCCGATTTCGAGAACTGGCTGCGCAGCGCCTGCTTGTGGCGCGGGAGCCATATCGTGGCAGTCAAAACCATCTTCCGTCGTGGTTTCGCCTGGCTCGACCTTGATGAGTCCCACATCTAGCAACGTGGACACTTCGCGCGAAAACGTGAGCTTGCCCGCGACGTGCAGCATCCGCAGCGCCGCATCTGAATTCACATCATAGGTCACGACATGCCCTGCACGAACTTGAACAAAGTCGCCTGCCTGTGGCTTGCGCCCACCTTCCCAAGTCTGAGCGTCCGACCATTTGCCGCCATGGGCGGTGCGTGCATCGAAAACGACGGGTTCCGCCGCGAAAATCGCGGCAGTGAGCATGAATGTGAAGAGGAGTGTTAGGATGTAATTCATCGTGATGAACCTGGAGTGTTTTAGTTTGAGTGGAGGAGCGGCGCGGTGGCATCTTGGTTGATTTTCACCGAATCAAACTCAGTCGTGGTGGACGACATAGGATTGCCGGAACAGACGAAGAGACCGGCCCGGCCTTTGTCGTCGAAGGCAGCGGTGTGTGACATCAGCGACTCGCCCCAGTTCTGACCATCGGTCGAGGTGAAGATTTGAATCTCGTTGCCTTTCTGGACGAGCTTGAGGTGGATCGGCAACGATGTCTTGCCTAGTTCCTTTTTTTTGCCGCCATCTTGATCGCCGGACTTTTCCCGCCAACGGCAGACGAGACTACCTGATGCCTCCACCTGGACCAGCACATAGCGACTGCATGGTTCCGCGAGTGATTCCCGGATCATCACGCCCGAAGCTGTCGCCGGGCGATTATCATTGGGATAGGCATTGGGGCCGCCGACGTTGGGAGCCAGACTCGTCAGCCGCGCGGAGATTTCCACGTCGCCGGTGACCGGCTTGCTGACAAAGACACCTTGGTCTTTGACTCGCTGCCAAAACGCGGTCATCGCGTGCCCGCTGCCCGTGAGGGTGAACTTCCCTTCGACCACCGAAACCGCGCCGGGAATGGGCGGCGAGTTGAGTTCATCGTAGCTCCAGCCGGGCGGCAGCGAGCAGGGAGTCACGGTGACTGTGCTGGTATGCCGCACTGCGCCGATGGTCGCCGTAATGGTGCATGTCCCGCGCTGCTTGCCGACGACCATGGCGATTTGCTCGCCGATGCGCCGCACCTCGGCCACGGCCGGATCACTGCTGCTCCAGACTACTTCGCGCTCGAAAGTGTCACGGGGTGCGATGGTCGCATTGAGCGTCGCCCGACCATTGACGGGAAGTGTAAGGGCTTGATGGTCGAGGGTCACGCTGGTGACGGCGACCTTTGGCCGGCAGTGGATCGCCTCGTTGAGTTCGATCTTGGAAATCTGAATGCCTTCACTCTCATTGGCTGCCGTCACATTGAGCCGGTAAATGTTCCACTTGGCTGGCTTGGCGATGGTTAACTCGCGGCGCGGTGCCTGCTCGGTGAACCCTGGAGTATTTTGCGTATCCAGCGCGGTCCAAGTCACCCCGCCATCATTGGACGCAACCAACTCCACCGTGCGCGGTAGGCGCTGATTGTCCGCAGCGACAACCACATAAGAAGTCACCAAGTATTTCCGATCATCGGCATGCTGATGTTGAATCCAAGTGGATGGCTTCTTATCCAGCCAGACGCCTTTTTTGTCGCGCTCGCCTGCGCTCGTGATCGTGCCCATGCCCGCGTGAGCATAATAAACGGTATCGAAAGTGAGATCGGCTGGGCGTGGCTTGCCCGCCACCATCAAATCCTCGAGAGCAGTCTCGACCTCGCTCTTTGGCCGTTTTTGATCCAGCACCAAATAAGAGTGCCCACGATCTTCCCCTGGCTGCCAGACATTCACCCCGGTCACAGGATCAGCGACGTTGGTCCCACCGGTGATGACCTTATACCAGGGTGCGGCTCCGCGAATGGCCACAAGACATGAAACAGGATCCCAACTCAAGCGATCACCCGCGAAACCCGACGAGGCGGAGTGCTTGTAAGCAACCGTCAGCGGATTGTGCTCGGGCATCTCATAGGTGACGCGGCGCCCGGAGCAGGTTGAGCCGCCTTCCCCGTTGAAGAGCACGGGCGTCGGCCAGGTCGAGCATACCAACGCCGTCGAAGTCGGGTCTTGCATGAAGTTAAACTCGCCGTCTTTCGCGTTCCGGCTCGCGTCTGGCGGATATTTCCCGCCCATGACATCAAGCCGCTTTACCTTCTTTGCGACGAGCGCTGGACCATCAAGAGGGCTGGCTGCATCGGCGCGGGACTTGAGCAGGTTGGCTATATTGCGCAGTGGACCGACCGCCACAATAACAACGCTGCCGTCGGGCTGTTTTGCCAATACCTCACGGTATAACGTCACCGCATCCGGGTAATCCTTGCTGCTGGGAAAGCGATGCGCAAACTTCGCGGCTATTTCGCTTGAGTAACCCGGACGGGGAAGCAGTCCGGCGTCTTTAAGTGTGCCCACCGGGATCTCGGATCGGCCAAACCAAGTGTTCACCGCATCAATACAAGGCGCGATGAAATCTGATGAAGTGCATCCCATGGTGGCCAGTAGCTTGACCTCACCGCGCTCAATCGCTCCATGCAGAATGAACAGCGCGCCCACGTCATCGCAGTCGGCCCCCATGTCCGTATCGAAAATGATATTCTTCGGCGGCTGAAGGGTCTCACTCACCGCGCCGCTAGGTGCGTTGCGTGCATTAAAGACGACGGGTTCCGCTGCGAACATCGCGATCTTGAATAGCAACGTGCAAAAAATAGTCAGGATGGTTTTCATGGCGATAGAATGGCAAGCAACCGCGCAGGGCGCACGCCCCATTCGGACTCGTAGATGTCAGGTGGCTGCCTGCATTTCATCCACAGCGCATACATGCTGAGGTCAACCGCTTCCCGCAACTCTTGCAGCCGACGCGGCAGCCGCTCGCGGATGCGCTCGCGGATGCGCTCGGCATAGTCATGGGCTTCGTGGCTTTCATTCGAGGGCATGGGGAGGCTCAACTATTTACCAGGCGTTTTTTCTTTTTGGTGCCGACTGCATGAGCAATGAAGCCAGTAGAAGGAGCATGGAGATTGGTTTCATGGTGTCCTTGATGAGTTGTCGTTGGTAGGTAGATCCGGTGGGTGATTCAATGAGGGGGCGCCTCACCTGAACTCAACTTCGATGTCGTCCACATCAAGGAGTCCCGCCGCACCGAAGGGGCCGATGGCGATGCGGACTGTTTTCGCGGAGGGCTCCAATGGGAAACGGATGGTAAAGCGTTTCCAGCCGGTGTCCTTCTTCACCTCGGCCCAGCCGCCGCCTGCTTCCTCGCCGCGTGCGTCCCGGCCTGTGACATGCGCGCCGGGGTAACTCTGATAGTCCTTGCCGGGCACGAGACCCTTCACGCGCAACCGGACGCTGAACTCGACGGACTTCGCCCGCGCCGGAATGGTAACTTCCTTGTCAGGCAGGAGATTCGCGCGACGCAAAGGTTGCAAGCGGCGGAAGCGCAGAAACTTTGTCTCTCCCTCCGTGAAGGTGGTGGCGTCGGTCACTGGAATCTCCGCCTCGGCTTTCCAATCGGGCGGCATCCGTCCGGGTTCGCCTTTCGAGAAGTCACTGTTCGCGACAACGTTCTGATACTTCCGCGCACCGCCCGCAGCCTCCACCAGTTCTATCACGCGTTGCTTCTCCGCTGCGACGGCGGCGATGACAGTGGCATCTGTGGGCTTCAAGGCACTGCTTTCAAAGGCACCGATGGCTTGCAAATACTTGGTGGCGAGTTCGCGCAGTTTCGCGGGAATCGTCTTCGCCACCGTCGCCACAGCGGTCATGTAATCGCGCCGCTGCTGTGACAATGAACGCGGCAGGTCGGGAGGAAAATCCTCCACCGATTCACCCGCGCCCACATCGCGCATCTCAGCGGTGATGGCGACCGAGTCCGCACGTTTACCCGCTGCGGTTGCGGCTTTCTCTGCGGAGACCAGCACGGCAAGATAGCGATCCCGCGCGGGTTTGAGGTAGTTTTCTGCCGATGCCGTGAGCATGGCACGGTCGGCTTCAAACTTGTCGGCGTGTGGTCTGATCGCTGGCGGGAGTTCCGCGACTGCCAGCACGGCGAAGCATGTGAGGTGGAGGAAGGCGATGTGCGTTTTCATTGGTTGGAGGCTTTGGGGGGTGGCGGGCTTGGAACTGACTTTCCTCTTCCTGCGTCATCGCGGGGGACGTGACGAGGGCTGCGGTGATGGCGAGGAGGGTTCTGATCGGGACTGTTTCAGATCCACAAAATCGCTCACCCGGAGATCGTGGCCGGTGTAATCCATGAGGCGGCCTGTCACCACCCGTAGCGTGACCTTTTCAAGGAACACACGGTTCGCCAAAAAAACGACATAGATTCGTCCCGAATCCGATGGATGCGGCCGCAACGGCGCGTAGCCGAGGACGGACTTCCCATCCTCGCTGATCTCCAGGCTCACGTGGTCGAAGTCCTTCAACCCGCCCTTCGCGTGAAACTCCAACTCCACCCAAACCTCGTTCTGTCCATTCGCTTTTGTTCGGAGTTCGATGCCCAGTTCCTTCGCCCGTTCCTTGGTGACTTGCTCGATTTCCATAAAGGCGAAGCACGGGCCGGGAGCGATGACGAACAGAAGGGCAATGAGCGCGATGGTGGAGAAGGTTTTCATGAGTGTGGGTGGTGAGATGAACGAGGGTGCCGCTTTATTAAAAAATGTGGCGCTGTCATTTGGGTTTGGGTGAGTTTGCGTCAGTCTGCGGGGGTGCGGTAGGCTGCAAGCTCACGCCGTTGCTGGTGCGCTCCAGGTTGGGATCAAAGGCGAACTCAAAGATTGCGCCATCAAGCGTGTTTAGAAGCCAATCCTCAGATGATCGAAGGCCCGTGCTCAGCCCTTCCTTCTCCGCACCCCACGGCGGCATGGGCCACGTCTGCTCCGCGAGCGGCACACCGCTCTTCGCGTAGCGGTCATCGGCGAGCCTCGCATTCACGGGCGGGCCGTCCACGGGCGGGAGTTTTCGCTCTGACGCAGCGGGTGCATTCGCCGTCTTCACGCGCGGCTTCACTTTCACGATGAATGGTGCGTCCGGGTTCGTGTGCTTCTCCGTTGCCTTCGCGTCGGCGGGCACGTTGCCGAAGAGACGCACAGCGTCGTCGGCGTTGGTCCACGCTTCATCCACGACGGACACCCACGCGTGTTCGTCCGAATTGAGATTTCGCTCGAAGGCACCATCGGAAACGACCTTCGTGACGATGGTCGTGCGCGAGCCGTCGGCAGTTCGGGATGTTACCGTCGCGCGCAGGCGCGACACAGGCTGGCCGGTGACCGCATCCACGAACTGCACCTTCCACCGTTTGTCTTTCGATAGTGGCAGGGTAGTCGCCGCCTTGACCGGGACACCGGCGGGAGTCAGCGGCTGCGCGGCTGTCACATGCTGCCCGCTGATTTCGGGAAGCCCGTTGCTCTTGTCCAACACAGTCCATTTTTGGAATCCGAGAACGTCCACAAGCTGCGAATAGAAGGCATCGGGAA
>JAYVIO010000225.1:0-11949 GCA_043770175.1 Verrucomicrobiales bacterium
TGCAGGTAGGGCGGCGCTTGCTTCTCCGCCTCGGTGAGCTTCGCAGCGGGCTTGAGGTAGTTGTTCGTGTTGTTGACCAGACCGTTGGTGTGCGAGTGCAGGCCGGTCATGATGCAGGCCTTCGACGCTGAGCATACGGGATAGCCGACATACGCCCGGCGAAACAACGCACCGCTGGCTGCCAGAGCATCCATTTGCGGCGTTTTCACATCGGATGTGCCGAGCGCACCCATATGCGCGCCTTGATCTTCGGTGAGAATGAAAAGGATGTTTGGCTGCGCCAACAGTGACGAAGGAGCAATGACGAAGGCTGATATGAGCAAGAGGGCAAACCGCATGGCGCAGGTGGAACGAAGACCTCGGTCCCGACATCTCAGCAAATACTGTGTCGGATTTGGTAATTCGGACTTTACCAATGGAGCCCGGTTGTTTTAGCCTGCGGCTGCCATGAATGCGAAAACCGCCTCTCCTGCTACCACGAAGCCCAACGCCGAATACACCATCTACAAGCCTAATGGTCGCGGCAACGGCGGCGTGATTCGTTTTGAGTTCAATCGCACCAAAGGGGCCGTTTTCGTCGATGCCGCCACGCAGAGCGGCGAGAAGCAGTTCGACTGGGAATCGAAGATCACCATGAAATGGGGCCTCAACGACCTCGGTAGTGTTTTGGCGACGCTGCAAGGCCGCCAAGAGCAGGCGAAGCTCTTCCATCAGTCCGAAAAGGCCAACAGCGCATTTGAACTGACCTGCCGCGATGATCCGCAGAAAGCGCCGTTCTTCATGAGCATGTCCCGCCAGGATGGAGCGACAAAGAGCGTGAAAAAGGTGACGATTCCAGTCACTCATGCCGAAGCCGCGATTCTCGAAACCGCCCTGCGTGCGGCGATCACGCGATTGATCGGGTGGTGAGGCCTCAGAGCGCCTCCACCTTCACCACCAGTGAGTCATAACCAAGCGTGCGGTCAAACTTGGCCTCGTGTTCAACACGCTCTTCAGCTTTGAGGATGGTGATGCGCTTCACGCGCTCACAGCAGAGCTTTAATAGCGTGCGCAGGATCAGACGCGCATGGGGAGCACCGAGGCAGAGGTGCGTGCCGAAGCCGAAGCTGAGATGCGGGTTGGGTTTGCGGTCGAGACGCACTTCATCGGGCTTAGGAAAGGCCGCTTCATCGAAGTTGGCAGAGGCCCATGCCAATGAAACACGCTCGTTCGCCTTCACAGTGACACCATTCACATCGGTGTCGGCAGGACAGACACGCCCGATGTGCGTGAGCGGCATGAAGACGCGGAAAAACTCCTCGCTGGCGAGCGTGATGCGCTTGGGATCAGCGCGGAGAAACTCAAGTGCCTCAGGATGCTCGGCGAGATAACCGAGCGCGCAGGAGATGGTATGGATGATCGTGTCACGACCTCCGGCGAAGGCGAGATTGGCAAAGCCCATGCATTCCTCACGCGTGAGATTGCGACCACGATACGTGGCCTGCACCAAGGCGCTAAAGAAGTCCGCGCCGGGATTCGCCTCGGCCTCGTCGAACTTCTGGTGCAGGTAGTCTTCCAGCACGGTGCCTTTCTTGAACTCACCGCCGGTGACTTTGAAAACATGGATGCCCCAGCCGATCCAGGTGTCCGCCTCGGACTCGGAGGTGTTGAGCAGATAGGTCAGCGCCCTTGATTGCACCGGCAGCGCGAACTCATTCACGATCTCGATGCTCTCGCGGCTCAAGGCCTGAGTCATCATGCCATCCAGCAGCGCCTCAACCTGCGCGATCATCTCCGGCTCCTTCGCACGCTGGAAAAAAGGCTCGGCGATGGCGCGGTAGTCCGCGTGCTCGGGTGGATTCACTTCGATGGGAAGCTGTCGCATGGAGCGCACATCTTCCTCCGATGGAATCGGCACACGGAAAGGCGCGTCGGAGCTGAAGGTCTGCCAATCCTTTGCCGCCTTCCGCACATCCTCGTGCCGCAGGATCATGGTGATGTTCTCGCCGTGAAACGGGCACTGCATCACGCCGGATTCGGCGCGGGCATCTTTGAAGGGGTCGGAAAAAGCGGGCATGGTTTGGATTCCTATTTAACGCGGTGTTGAAAGTGGTTTCGAGCGAGAAGCTTGGCAAAAACAGGTCAGGAACTGCCTTGGAGGCGATGTTCCCTTCACTGGTCGCGTATCTTGGCTATCGGCGCAGATACTCCAGCGCGGCGGCGCGGAACTCGGCATCGGTGATGGGCGTGCCGGTGCGTTGCTTGAAGTCGGTGATGTGTTTTCTCGCCCACTCAAAGTAACGCAGATGCGTGTGCCAGATGGGTTGCTTCTCGTTCTTTTCGTTGATGAGCCAAAAGCCGCCGGGTTTTTCGGGCGTGCCTTCGTTGTCGTAGAGTTCCCAGTAGAGCACGAAGGGGCAGCCCCATTCGATGGCGGCGATCATGGTTTCGATGCTCTTGCGGTTCTGCTCCTCGGGCGAGTAGCGCCGCGCGGGGAAGCCGTATTCGCCGATGAAGACGCGTTTGCCGGAGATGCCTGGCTTGGGCTTCAGTTTCGATTCGAGATGGTCGAGCGCGGCGTGGAGATCGTCGCGGATGCCGCGCTGGAGGCTGTCGTAGCAGGAGTAGCTGACGAAATCGACATCGACCTGCGGGAGGATGTCGTTGGCGAGGCACTGGCCGCCTTTCAGGAATGGCTCGACGAGGTTCGCCTCGGTGTAGTGCCAGACTTCGACGTTTTGATGCGGTGTGTCGCGCTTCGCGTCGTCGATGGCCTGCTGGCGCACCTTGAGCCAGGCGATGAAGTTGTCGCCAAAGTGCTCGGGGAAGGGCTGTTTCGGGTCAAAGTGCGGTCGCAGATGCCAGTCGCCCTCCCAGTGGCCGAGGTAGAACTTTTTGCCGCTGCCGCTGTAGATGCGCAGCAGGTGCGCGGTGAGGTCAAACATCTCGCGATACTCCAAATCGCGCTCGGCGGGCTTGAAGGTGCCTGCGCTGCCATGCGTGGTGAAGGGATAGGCCCAGATGAAGAAGTGCGTGAACGGCATGTCGAGCACCGCGCGATGTGTCGGCTCCCTCGCCGCGATCTCGGCGAGTGTTTGGAGGCCGGGATTGCTCCCGCGCACATTCACCTTCGTTTGGCCAAACGACGCCTGTTTCGAGATCGAGAATTTCATGATGCCCGACCCGAGCTCCGCGATCAGCTTCGCGCTCTCCAGCAAGGGCTCGTCCTGCGTGAACTGATACCGCCCACCGATGGCCTGCGTGCCGAGAATCATGTTCGGCGGCTCCGCAGGGAAGGCGGAGAGCAGAGGGCAAAGTGCGAAGAGGAGGAGGCGCATGCGATCTCATAGCTCAATTTTAATTCAGGCGCTCGCCTTCAAATAGAACCTCAAGAAAGTCTTCAAATGAATCAGCTAGAGGCAGGACTTTGTGGTCTGAAAGCACACGCACCACCTTCCAAGTGTTTCGATCAAATCCCACACATGAACCTTGGTAGTCATCTCCAAAGATCAGAATGTGCTCTGTTGTAGCGTCTCTAGATCCAAGGATTTCATCAGCGAAAACCACTCCGTCATAGAACTGAAACTGCGAGCCTCCAATTCTGCCGTAGCCCACCTCCTGCAAAAATGTCCGGTACGCTTTTGGAGTCCCTAAATCACAAGCCTTGGTGCTATCGAGTTTTGTAAGTTTGGTGCCTTCGATTGATTCCAACCGGGTGCGCAGTTCAAGAAAGCTCATTTTGTATCAATGTAGGTTTCGGATGGGTTACTCGCCGTTATTTCTCCTTCTCCAGCCGCTTCCGCTATCGGGAAGTTCTTTGCCGAGGAGTTCGGCGGGGCGGATGCTGAAGAAGTCGTAGCGGCTTTGCTCTTGGCTGCATTTTCGCCCGACACTCAATCCAGCCACTTCCACGCCGGAATCGCCCGCATGGTCACTCCCTGCTCCTGAAGCTCGTCTTCCTGATCCAATGTGAGCACGAGCAGCTCTCTGGGCTGGCCTTTGATGCCGCCGGGCAATGTGGAGGCTTGGAGGAGGCCGCGGAGTTCACGGGCGCGGTTTTCGGGGGTGAGGCGGGCGCAGCACTGGATGGCGTGCGATGGCGTGACGAAGTCGCATTCCCAGTCGTTCGGCATGGCGGCGAAGGTGGGCGACTCGCCGAGGCGGCGGAGGTGGAGCAGGACGGCGTTTTCGAGACGGCGGCCGAGATCGGGCGTGGGATTAGGCGTGTTCGCGGCGGCGAGTCCGGTGTCGATGGCGTAGTACTTCGGCGGGCTGACGACGCGTTGTTTGAACTTCGTGCTAAAGCGCGGCACGGCCAGCAGCAGCCAAGCATCCTGCAAATATTCGATCATACGGCCCGTCTGGGCCACGGAGGGCAGCGCGAGTCCTTTGGCGAGCGCCTGCAAGGACAGCGGCTGCCCGGTGTGGGCCAGCAGATGCAGCATGAGAGTCATGAGAGGTCGCGAGGCACGCAGGGCATGGCGTGAGACGATGTCGCGCTGCACCACGTCCCGCAATAGCTCGCGAAGCAGGACGGCACCTTGTTCCGCGCCTGCGGAGAGAGCGGCAGCGAAGCCTCCGCGTGCTAGGTAATCCTGCAAACTGGCCGCGCTGGACTGCTGGGCGGTGAATTCGCGGAATTCGCGATACGAGAAGGGATAGACCTCATGCGAGAGATGCCTGCCGGTGAGCTTCGAGCCAAGTTCACGGCCCAGCAGGCTCGCGTTGGAGCCGGTGAGACAGACGCGGCGACCTTTGTCGAGCAACGCGCGGACGAGACGCTGCCACTCGGGCACCTCCTGCACCTCATCGAGATAGATAGAGGCATCGGGATAATGCTCGTCGAGCAGGGCAAGCAAGGGTGCGAAGTCCTCCGGGCCGAGTCCATAAAGCCGCGTGTCTTCGAGATTGAGCGTGACGGCTTTTCCTTTCACCGTCTGCCTGATCTGGCCCTGCAACGTGCTTTTGCCGCAGCGCCTCACGCCCGTGAGCACCAGCGCGTGCGACTGCTGCTGGCTGCGGTTCCAAACCGGCTGGCGATGCCGCCGCAGCTCGCCCGCAGGCGCAGGAGGCATCGCAGGCTGCTGGAGCACAGAGAGAAGAGTTTCACGAAGGAGCATGGGGCGAGTTTAAACCGCATGCCATAAGTGTGCAATCGTAATGAACACTGGTGTTCACTGTGGTGAACACTGATACACCACCTCACTTCCCCTTCTCCAACCTCTTCCTCCACCTCGGCAGCTCTTTGCCGAGGAGTTCGGCGGGGCGGGTGCTGAAGAAGTCGTAGGCGACTTTGTTTTTGGCGGCCATTTCTTGGAAGGTGTGATAGACGATGCCGTCCTGGGCACCGGCGAAGATAGGCTGGGCGGTCTTGAGGTCGTAGAAGCGGGCCCAAAGCACGTCGGTGGAGGCGGGGTCGGCGATGTAGTCGGTCTTGCCCTGGTCGTTCTTCGTTTTGCGCAGGCCGGTGAGGCGGTGGGCTTCGAACCACTTCAGCGCGGACTCGATGATGGCGACGACCTCGGGCGTGGTGGGGCCGCTGCGCATGAGGAACTTCACGAGGTTCGCGGACTCGCCGCCGCTGAGAGACGGTGGCTCCTTGGCGCGGGCTTTCACAGGCTCGAGCGTGAGCGGATGATGCTGGGCGCACCAGACGGTGGGCTGGCCATCAATGCGGACCTGCATGGTGGCGATGTTGGCGATGCCTTTGTCGAAAGCGGCCCGCGCACGCTGTTTCAATGCGTCATCGGCGAAGGCGAAGTGGTTGTCGCCCTCGGCGAGGTCGTGGAGGACCTCCAGGATATGCGTCATGTCGTCGTCATTGAGCGTGATGGCCTCGTGGTAGCCGCGCTCGACGGGGTAGTTCTGCGGCCAGCCGCCGTTCGGATACTGCGCGGTGAAAATGTAATCGAGGCCCTTCATCAGCGCGGCCTTCACGTCGTCGCGTTTCGTGGCGGTGAAGTCACCGGCGAGGAACTTGATCTGCTCGGTCGTGGTGCGGTTGTCAAAGGTGCCGCAGTAGTGCCAGGCGCCGCCGGTTTGCGCGGTCCAGTGCGTGCCGGGCTGGCGCGGGCCTTTCGCGTAATCGACCGCCTTTGACCAGCCGCCGGAGGGTGTCTGGTAGCTGATGACGATGTCGGCGAGTTTCTGATTTTCCGCGCTGGCAAACCACTCGGTAGGTGTGTCGCTATCGAACACAAACTCGGCGCGATTGCCCGGCGCGGGCTTCGCCTCGGCCTTGGTGCGCTCTTCATCGAGAATGCGGTGCTCCTCCGCGGCGAAGGCACGCGATTGGGCAATGTATGCCGTCCACTCGGCCCGCTGCGCCTCTGGCTGCTTCGCGAGGAGCTCATCGGTGAGCATGGTGAAGGGTTTATCGTCTGCCAAAGCGGTGATGGCGATGAGGAATGGGAGCAGTAGCGTGCGCATGGGATGGATGTTTAAAACAAAGCCTTCACGGCAGGCTTCGTGACCTTGCCCATCGCATTGCGCGGCAGCTCGCTCACGATCTTGAGGCGCTGCGGCACTTTATAGACGGAGAGGCGGTCTTTGCACCAGTCACGTAGCGTTTTGAGTTCGAGCGTGGTGTTGTCTTTGAGCACGCAGGCGGCGGTGACAGCCTCGCCCCAAGTATCGTCAGGCAGGCCAATGACGGCGCACTCGACGATGAGTGGATGATCGAGCAATGCAGCCTCAATTTCGAGGGCGCTGAGTTTGTAGCCGCCGCTCTTGATGATGTCCACGCTGAGGCGGCCCATGATGCGGTAGTAGCCACGCTCCAGCACGGCCATGTCGCCGGTGCGGAACCAATCACCGTCGAAGGTTACAGCGGTGGCTTCGGGGCGGTTCCAGTAGGCCGCAAAGACGCCGGGGCCGCGCACCTGAATCTCACCCGGTTCGTCCTCGGCAGTGATGATCTGGCCGCTTTCGGTCTTCAAACGCACTTCCACACCTGGCAGTGGCGCACCCACAGCTCCGGGGCGGCGTTCGCCATGATACAAATTGGAAATCGCCATGCCGATCTCGGTCATGCCGTAGCGTTCGAGCAATTTTTGGCCGGTGAGGGCGGTCCACTGCTCATGCACGCTGGCGGGCAAGGCGGCGCTGCCGGAGACCATGAGGCGCATGCGTTTGAAACCGGCCACGATGGCTACGCGGTCGCTTTCGGAGACCGATTCGAGTGCCTGGATGAGTTTCACATAGATCGTCGGCACGGCCATGAAGAGCGTGTAGGCATCGGCACGCACGCATTCGAGAATCGCATTCAAATCGAAGCGCGTGAATGGCTCGATCATTGCGCCGGACCATAGCGCGCAGCTTGTGACGTTGATGATGCCGTGAATGTGATGCATCGGCAAAAACAGCGGGATGCGGTCGCTAGCGGCCCACTCCCAGGCCTGCACGAGGCTCTCAATCTGCGCCTGGATGTTCGCATGTGTGGTGACGACGCCCTTCGGCTTGCTGGTCGTGCCGCTGGTGTAAAGAATCATCGCCCGGCGGTTCACGTCGATGTCGGGCAGTGACTTTGATGACGCGCTGATGCTGCTCACGTTCACGAGCTTCACACCCAGCCTCTCACAAAGCGGCAAAATCTTTGTGGCGTTCGCTGAATCGGCCAAAACGAGGCTCGCTTGCGAATCGGTGAGCGCATACTCCCACTCCGGCTCCGTGGCGGAGAGGCAGATCGGCACCTTGATTCCACCTGCCCGCCAAATACCCCACTGTGCCGCCACATAGTCCGCACCGGGCTTCACCAGCAGAGCAACACGGGCTTCCTTGAGGTCTTCCGCCTCCCCGAGCAAAGCGGAAGCGATGGCAGCCGAGCCATCGAGGAGTTGCTGGTAAGTCTGCGTGCTCGTGTTCGAACGAAAGGCGACATGGCTACTGTGGGAGCAAGCGCGGGCGATGATGGGGAGATCGGGCATGAGAAAGCGCATACTCGGCATGGAGGCCATGAATTCAAAGCAAGTCTTGCAAGTCACCTGATCGCAGGAAATCATGGTTCTTCATGATCGCCATCACACAGCCATCCCATGATCCTTGGGGGGAGACGCTCAAGCGCCTCGGCCCAGCGGGCAAACTGCGTGCTGCCCAGCGATTGTATTTCACCGCTCGACGGCTCAAAAGTGCCTCCATTCGTGCCAAACATCCTGCGTGGAGCGACGCCGAGGTGAAACAGGCTCTCAACGACGCTTTCTGGAATGCCCGAGACTGATCTCATCCTTCTTTTCACCCGCCCGATCGAACAAGCCGGTCTCAAATACTTCATCACCGGGAGCATGGCGGGAATGATCTATGGTGAGCCTCGCCTGACCATGGACGTCGATCTTGTGCTGGTATTGCCACAGGCTTCCATTCGAGTGCTGCACCAGGCGTTTCATGCGGATGAGTTCTATTGTCCGCCCGTGGAGGTGATGCAGCAGGAGGTTGCAAGGCCGGCAGGCGGACACTTCAATTTCATTCATCACGAAACAGGCTTCAAAGCGGACATCTACCTCGCCGCAGGTGATCCGCTGCATGCCTGGGCTTTGAAGAAACGCCGTGAAATCAAGCTGGAGGGCGACTCCATCTGGGTGGCTCCACCTGAATACGTCATCACGAGGAAGCTCGAATACTATCGTGAGGGACACTCGGAGAAGCACTTCCGAGACATTCACGCCATGATCGAACGATCCGCCGATGAGATCGATGAAACGCTTCTGATGAGTTGGATTCGGGAGCGTGGACTCAGCGATGTTTGGAAGAGCTTGGATGCCTGGCGTTCGATGTGATCATCCCACCAGCATTTTCACCGCCAGAAACAACACCGACGGCCCCATCAAGCAGCCGAGTCCGGTGTGAAACGTCGCCACCAGTGCGCCATAGGGCACAAGCTTGCGATCCGTCGCTGCAAGACCGGCGCTCACGCCGCTGACGGTTCCGGCGAGGCCGCCGAAGACCATCGCGGAGCGTGGCGTCTTGAGGCGCAGAAACTTGGCAGCGACTGGCGTCGAGACCATCACGATGATCGCTTTGATCACACCGGTGGCAATGCTCAGCGCCATCACATCAGAGGTCGCGCCAATCGCTCCACCCGTCACGGGGCCGACGATGTAGGTGATCGCTCCCGCGCCGATGGTGGTCATGCTCACGGCATCGCGATAACCAAACGCCCAAGCCACCGACACGCCGACAATGAATGGCACCACAGTGCCAAGCAGCAGCGCGATGGCACCGATCCAGCCTGCTTTCTTCGCTTCCTCCGCATGAACTTCAAACGCCGTCGCCACGATGGCAAAGTCACGCAGCATGTTCCCACCCATGAGGCCGACACCGCTGAACAACGCGAGGTCGGCGAGGCCCTTCGAGCCGCCCGACATCTTCCCGCCGACATACGCGAGTGCGAGTCCGATGAGAATCGCAATGGCTGATCCCTGCACGCGGCCAAAGGTCAGCTTCCGCGAGATCACGCCTGACACTAGCATCACCAAACCCACCACAGCGAAGGCGGTGACGAGTCCATTCTCCTTCGCGGCTTTTTCAAGAATCTCCCACATCATTTGCCGTCCTCCTGAGCTTCCGATTCCGGCTCCATGCGATTGATGAACGACACAAACAGCCCGCACAGCACCACGCTAGCCACCGCCGCGATCAGCGCCACCGGCCCGCCCTTCAGCGCAGCCACCACATTCTGCTGCATCGCCATCGCGACCACGACCGGGATGTAAATCGCGCCCCAGTAATGCACGCCGCTCTCCGACGTGGCGCAGAGGTGACCACTCTTATGCAGATAGATGCGGGAGATGATCAGCAGCAGCATCGCAATGCCCACGCCGCCGACATTGGTCGTCATACCCAGCGCGCGGCCAAGAAGATCTCCAATAACGATGCCAAGCAGATGGCACACGGCGAGGAGAGCAGTTCCGTAAATGATCATGAGCTATTTCTTGGCAGAAACGGCCACGTTTGTCTCGATAAACTTCAGCAGCAGCGGAAACGCGGGCTCGGGCATCTTGCCGTGGTCGAAGCCGTCGAGTTCGTGCAGCGTCGTGTCCTTGTGGCCGGTGAGTTTCATCATGCGCCAGAAGTAGGCGCACTCTTCGTAGCGGCCCATGAGTTCTCTTTCACGGTCGCCAGTGATGAGGAGGATGGGCGGGGCGTCTTTGCGAACGTGAAACAGCGGCGCGAGGTCGTCGATGATGGGCTGGGTTTCGTCGATGCCGCGTTCGTCGCGGATGGTGAAGTGGGTGATGACCTGCGGACTAAGCGGGATGAGTCCGGCGATCTTGTCGGGATCAATGTCGTGTGCGGCGAGCCATTTTTTATCGAGACCGCACATGAGCGCGAGGTAGGCCCCGGCGCTGTGACCGCTGACAAAGATGCGCTGCGGATCACCGCCGAAGTCGGCGATGTGCTTGAAGGTCCACGCAATGGCTGACGCAGCGTCTTCGATGAAGACGGGCGATTTCACACCGGGGCTGAGGCGATAGTTTGCGGCGACGACGGCGATGCCTTGATTGCGCAGCGGCAGCGGGATGGTGCGCTCGCCATGGGTCAATCCGCCGCCGTGGAACCAGATCACGGTCGGAAACGACTTCTTGTTCGCGGGTGCATACACGTCGAGGCGGCAGCGCTGGTTTTGCTCGGCGCTGATGCCTTCTTCTTCGCGGTAGAGTAGGTCGGTGGTAAGGTGGTAGTTGGCGTCGATGAGCTGTTTGCCGAGATCGCGGCTGACTCGGCCGAGGATGGCCTCAGCCTCGGTGTTTTTGGAGGCGAAGAGCAGTTCGGCGGCTTGGTCGAGCGCTTTGGCAGTGCCGCCGCGTTTGCGGAGTTGGTAAAGCATCACGGGGAGGCGCAGATCGGCCTTGTTGCCGCATTTGGGCAGCGCTTCGAGGTAGCGGTAGCCGTTGCTGCGCGTCGGTTCAATGACGGTGCCTTCGCCGTAGTCGTTCCACGTCGCGATCTGAATGATGGGCGCTTGGCTTTTCAGTGCCAGATCGAGCGACTCGGCCAGCGTCTGGCCATCGCGTGATGAAATACTGCCGTAGCTGTCATGCACGCCCGCTTGCTTGTAGATGTCTTTGAAGCCGGGGAAAGCGGTGGCGATGAGTTTTTCATCGCGGGCATAGATGAGGTCGAGTTCCTTTTTCCACTGCGCGGGCGAGAGCGATTTGCCGCTGCTGACAGGCGGCCAGGCGAAGACACCTTCAAGACCGTTTGGCTTTGCAAGGTGCGCCAGACCAAACACGAGCGGTTTGGTCTTCAGGTCGAACTTCCACTTCAAATGCTGCGGTCCGAAGACAAGAAACACGGGACGGCCATCGTGCTTCACATAGCTCGGATCAGCGAAAAAATGCTCCTCGGCCCATTTCAGATCTTTTTGAGCCTGTTTCACGTCCTCGCCGTTTTTCAGCGATTTCACCGCCTGGTCCTCGTAGCACACCGCGAAGCTCAAACCGGCCTTCTTGAGCCACGGAATGAGTTTCTGCGTGTTGCGATGGTTCATCGCGTGGTCGTTGAGGTCGCTCGTGCCATACCAGTCGATGACGACACCATCGAGACCGGCGATCTTCATGAGCAGCACCTGGCACTCCAAAGCGTGATCGTCGCCCGAGTCATACGGCCCGATGAGCGGATAATCATGCGAAGCGATCTCGCGCTGATCGTCCCAGCGCTTTTGATCAGGATCAAAATGCCCCATCGTCCAATGCCAGCCCCACTCGCCGCTCACGTCCTTCGTGGCATACCACGGCATGTAATGGGCGAGGAGGAGCTTTTCAGCCCCGGAGGCTATGGAAACAAGGGCCAGACAGACGGCAAAGACACGGATCATGCCCAAGACGACACCGCCTCCGGCGGGAACGCAAATACGATTCTTCACCGGACATGCTCGCGAAGCATCATGGCTTCTGCCATGGCGTGCTGCCACCGCGCTGGATGTGCTTGCGCAGGCCTTCGGCCATCTCGTTAAAGACCTTCGGGGCTTTCGTG
>JAYVIO010000226.1:0-4088 GCA_043770175.1 Verrucomicrobiales bacterium
GCCGTAGAAGAAGTGAATGAGACGGTCGAAATGATTGCGCTGCCAGCCGAAGTGCTCATTGAACGTGTGCCCGGTCAGCGAGCGCCACCACTCATTGTACGGCACCTCGGAGTAAGTGTAATGCGCGCCGATCTCGTGCAGGCACATGAAGACAAAAATCAGCACCCAGGACAACCGGGAGAACAGGTGATGCCGGTAGCTGGCGAGGAAGATCGGCAGGGCCAGTAGCACGAGGATGTTTTCCAGCACCCAGTCCTGGCGGTGCAACGGTTGGACGGCCAGCGCCACCCAGAGAAGGGCAAAAAGGATTCCCAGCAGCTTCACGAGTCGTTCGTAGCTCATGGGGTGATAAACGAAGGCTGCAATGGATTTCACACGCACTTGCCTTCTGCATCATCCCAGTCCAAGAAACGTCCCCTCCATGCCCCCAACCATGTCCATCTGGAACTACGCCAACGCACAGCTCAAAGACCTCATCGCCTACGAACCCGGCAAGCCCATCGAAGATGTGGCGCGTGAGCGCGGCTTGAAGCCGGAGGACATCATCAAGCTGGCATCGAACGAGAATCCGCTCGGCCCGTCGCCGAAGGCCATCGCGGCCATGCAGGAGGCAGTGAAGGAGGTTCACATCTATCCCGATGGTGCATCCTGGAAACTGCGCAATGCGCTGGCGGAGAAGTTTGGCCTGGAAATGGGCAACTTCATCATGGGCAGCGGCTCCAACGAAGTGATCGAGTTCATCGGCCACGCGTTCCTGAAGCCCGGTGACAACATCATCACCGCCAAGCACGCCTTCCTCGTGTACAAGCTGATGGCGAAGGTTTTTGGCGCGGACACGATTGAAGTTGAAGATCCCGGTTACGTACATGATCTCGATGCGATGGCTGCTGCAATCACGCCGCAGACGAAAGAGGTCTTCATTGCCAATCCGAACAATCCCACGGGGACTTTGGTCACGCAGGAGCAGATCGACCGCTTCATGGCCAAGGTGCCCAATCATGTCGTGGTCGTGTTCGACGAGGCTTACTACGAGTTCCTCGACAATCCGCCCGACACGCTCAAATACGTCCGCGAAGGCCGCAACGTGGTCGTGCTGCGCACTTTCTCGAAGATTCAGGGACTTGCGGGCACGCGAGTCGGTTACGGCATCGCCAACAAGGAACTCATCGACGTGCTGCAGCGCACACGACAGCCCTTCAATCTGAACTCCATCGCCCAGGCCGGTGCGCTGGCCGGTTTGCTCGATCAGGAGCACCAGGACAAGACCAAGCGCATCACCGACGAAGGCCGCGCGTATTTGCAGGCTCAATTTGGTGCCATGGGTCTCGAATATATCCCCAGCTACGCCAACTTTGTCCTCGTTAAAGTCGGCGATGGCAATGCCGTCTTCAAAGCCATGATGGACCAGGGCGTCATCGTCCGCGCCATGGCCGCCTACAAGCTCCCTGAATGGGTCCGCATCTCCATCGGCACCATGCCGCAGAACGTGCGCTGCATCGAGGTGCTGAAGGGTGTGCTTGGGAAGTGACGTCGGTCGGGTTGACACTTTCCGGTGCGGCCCTACTTTCGCCGCATGACGACGATCACGTTCAAAGTTTCCAATGCAGACGCGCAGAGGCTGCGTCAAAGGGCGCGCGCCGCCAAGACGTCGCTGTCAGAGTTGCTGCGGCAGCGGGTGCTTGAGAGAAAGACTGCCACTGGCAAGATCAAGCTGCGTCGTTGCCCGATCACCGGAGCTGACATCTTCGTCCCTGAGCCAGGACTGCCTGCCCTTACGACCGATACGGTGCGCGACATGCTGGCTGAATTCCCATGACCTACTTGCTGGACGTGAATGTGCTGGTCGCATGGGGTTGGAGCGATCATGTGGATCATCAGCGGGCGGCAAACTGGATCGCCGCCATCAAAGCAGGCGGAACGGACACGCTGCTGACATCCGCCATTCCCCAGCTTGGCTTTGTGCGGGTTTCGGTGCAGCGCAGTGCTGGCAAGGTGACACCTGCGGTGGCTGGAAGAGTGCTGAAGGGGATGCTGCAAAAGCTCGGCACACAGCATCAGTTCAGCGCGGACGACCACGAATCGTCGCAATGGCCGTCCTGGTGCAAGGCCGCCTCACGCACCACGGACGCGCATCTTCTAGCACTGGCGAAAACGCACAACGCCGACCTCGCGACACTGGACGCCAACATCCCCGGAGCCTTTCTGCTGCCTTGATCAGCCCGGCGCTGGCTATGACGAACCCCCTAGCGTCACTACCTGCGGCAGTTTTTCCACGTTGCCATGCACATCTTCAGCAACGGCTTCGAGCTTGAGTGCTTTGGTGTCTTTGAGACGTGCTTCCCATTCGGCGTGATTGGGAGCCAGTGACTCGGCGGCGATGCCGTTCACGGTCACAGACTTGATGGTGTCGTTGCTGGCGGTGGTGCCGCGCACGATGAGCACGCCTTTTCCATGGGTGGCGCTCGTGATGACCGAGGTGGGCGGCAAATCATAAGCACGGGCCTCGTCGTTGGGGAATTCATCGTTGGGTTTCAGATTGCCTTCGACAAAGGCGTAATACTTCTCGGGCGGGACGTTGGTGAATTTGAGGTTGCGATAGAAGTGGTCTTTGTACTCAGGGCGCCACACGCCGTATTCGGCGTTGTGGAAATCGCAGCCGTCGAGCCAGATGCTCGGTGAGACGGGATGGATCGGCCAATGCACGTCCCAGCATTTCAAATTGCGCACGATGAAGGGATGCCGTGCATCGGGACCTACTCCAGCGACGGTGTTTTCGCCGAAGGGTGCGCCGCCGCCGATGTTGAGCGAGTGCCGACGCATGGTGTGCGCTTCGTTGTCATCGAAGCGGATGAAGGGCAGCGTGCGGATGTCCACGGCTGCACGGGTGCCGTCGGGTTGCTCGACACTGAGCGTTGGATCAAACGCAGCGTTCTTCGTGACTTGGAAGAAGTAGCCGTACTCATCGCACTCGGCGGCGACGTTGCGCGTGAAGCTGTTGCGCGAATTTGCCCACCAGAAGCCGGAACCGTCGTTCAAATCGTAGGGCAGCACTTGTTTCGGCAGCGGATTGGTCATGAAGGCCTGCACGGCGAGATTGCGGTCGAGCACGTTGTTGATCTCGGTGCCGTCTTCGAGAAAAAAGCCGTGGCCGAGGCTGCGATAGCCCACGCAGTCGCGCACGACGAGGTAGTTGGTGCCATGAATGGTCAGCCAGCGGTTGCCGCTGTCCCAGATCGAGGCACCGATGACTGATGCGCCGCGCATACTGTCGCCGACGAGATGGAAATGCAGGCTGTAACGCCCCAGCACGCCCTCTTTGCCGAGGTGACGAAATTCCGCGTAGCTGATGCTGCCCTGAGATTCACGATGAAACATCGTGTGGCCGCGTGCCTTCGCCGGATCGGCCGATTCGACGATGACATTGCGGCTGAGGTTGGCGACTTCGCCCGCGTAGCCGCCATCGAGCACGACATGTTCAAAGGCCAGCGGTTGATCGAGCGTGAGTGTGCTGCCATCGACGGCTTTGATGATGCGTTCCTCGGTCTGCCCCTGGCCGGGATCACGCAACGACTTGGTGAAGGTCTTCTTGATCTTGTTCTGCCGCGTGGTGGCCACGACAATGATTCGATCAGCCACACGCCAGTTCGTCGCTGCCTCGGCGACCGTGACGGTCTTGTCGCCAACCTTCGCGGTCTGTCCCAGCTTGAGCCAGGTGCGCGGCATTGGTGCCCCATGAAACTCCATGCGCCCGCCGCAGCAGACGATGGCGGGGCAGGATTCCGCGTTCATGCCCTCGAACATTACCAAGCGGATCAAGGCCGTGTGATCTGCGGCGATGGGTTGTTCCAGGGTGCCGACAAGCAACGCCGCACTCGGCGTCTTGCCATCGTTGGGCGTAAGATGCGCATCACAATCGAAGCCTTCCTCCGCCGTGTTTTCGCCTGCTTGAATCTTGAGCAGGCCGACATCAAGTCGTGTGTCCTTGCTGGGATCAAAGCTCACCGTGCCGGAGATATGCAGTGCGCGGATCGCCTGTTCTGCCTTCACATCGTAGATCACTCGATGTCCGGTGCGGACGAGCACCGTTG